>CAZRHL010000121.1:0-4920 GCA_964600005.1 uncultured Demequinaceae bacterium | reverse complement strand
CCGTGACCTGCTTGCCGTTCTCGTCGAGCACCTTGAGGTCGAGTGCCTCGGCATATTTGCGGCCAAGCTGGAAGATGTGGCCGATCTCGACGCCACGCGCGAGCTCCAGCGGACCCGAACCGTCGGGGGCCGGGTCGCCCGCTCTCACCTCGGCACCCTCGATGGTGGCGTCCGCAGTGAAGTCGCGCCCGGCGGTGAGGTCAAAGACGTGGCGTCCCGTCACGTTCGCGCCGGTGATCCAGCGGGTGCCGGGCACAACGCGGGGATCAAGGAAGTACGGGATGGCCGTATCGCCCTCGTCGCCGCGAGCCACACCCTCAGGGCGCACCTGGGGGCCCAGGGCAGCCGGGCCGATGTACCCCTTGACGAGCTCGGGGTGGCGCGCGAAGTCCTCATCGGTGGCCGGCTCCACGGTGGCGGGAGCAAGCGCCGCCTCGAGGCGCGTCATGTCCGCTTCGCGGTCGCCAGGCATCCCGACAACGAGGAGGCTCCTGGTGCCCGAGGGGTCGGTCAACGCAAGCACGACGTTCTTGAGGGTGTCCGACGCGTGCCAAGGCCGGTCCTCGCGCGGGAAACGGGCGTTCGCGACGTCGACCAGCGAGGCGATTGTCGGGGTGTCGGGCGTGTCTTCGACGTGTGCGGCAGGAGCGTCGGCCCAGTCGAGAGCGGGCGGAACCGGCGTCGTCACCGCTTCGACGTTCGCCGCGTAACCACCCGGCGAGCGCACGTAGGTGTCTTCACCCACTTCCGTGGGCGACAGGAACTCTTCGGATTTCGACCCGCCCATGGCGCCCGACATCGCATTGACGATGACGTAGTCGAGCCCGAGCCGGTCGAAGATGCGAATGTAGGCCTCGCGCTGTGCCTGATAGGAGGCCTCAAGACCGTCATCGGAGACGTCAAATGAGTACGAGTCCTTCATGATGAACTCGCGGCCCCGCAGGAGGCCAGCACGCGGGCGTGCCTCGTCGCGGTACTTCGTCTGGATCTGGTAGATCGTGAGCGGCAGATCCTTGTACGAGGAGTACAGGTCCTTCACGAGCAGGGTGAACATCTCCTCGTGCGTGGGCGCAAGCAGGTAGTCACCGCCCTTGCGGTCAGCCAGGCGGAAAAGGTTGGGCCCGTACTCGGTCCAGCGGCCCGTCGCCTCATAGGGCTCGCGCGGCAAGAGCGCGGGGAAGTGGACCTCTTGACCGCCAGCGGCGTCCATCTCTTCGCGGATGATGGCCTCGACTTTGGCCAGCACCTTGAGCCCGAGCGGCAGCCACGTGTAGATGCCAGGAGCGGCACGGCGAATGTAGCCCGCGCGAACGAGCAGCTTGTGCGACGCGACCTCGGCGTCGGCGGGGTCCTCACGGAGGGTGCGCAAGAAGAGAGTGGACATGCGAAGCATGGAGCCAGCGTAGTCGCCTCACGCCGGGCGGCGATGCGACGTCACCCGTAATCGGGAGACGCTTCGACGCCGGCGAACTCCTGAAGAGTGGTGACGCCGGAGTCTCGCATCGCCTTCGCGTTCTCCGCGCCCACATAACGCAGGTGCCACGGCTCCCACTTGTAGCCGGTCACCTGCTCTTTGCCCGCTGGGTAGCTGATGATGAAGCCGTGCTCATGAGCATGTGCTGCAAGCCAAAGCCCCGCCGCCGTTGAGCCGAAGTCTGCTGAGAAGCTGACCGCCGGCACGTTGTTCACATCGACGGCCAAGCCGGTCTGGTGTTCGGAATGACCCGGACGCGCGGAAGCGCGCTCTGCCTCGTGACGCCCGTACCGCGTGAGGTAGTCCTCGTGCTCGGCGCGTTGCTCCTCGTATGACCGGTACGCCGACACCGCGACAAAGCCCGCTCCCTCCGCATCGGCCGCGAGCCACATCTCGGCGTAGGCGGTGGCAGCTTCCTCCCGGAGCCGAGGTTCGCCCACCACGGGCACATCAGTGAGATCGACGAGGTCCACGGGCGCGTAGTCAACGGGGTCAAGGGGCCGGCGCTTTGTCACCACCACGGTGATCGAGGACGCGCTTGTGTAGTCGGCTGCGACGGCCACGCCCGGCGTGGCGACCGGAAACTCGGCCGACGCTGGAGCGGCCACCTCTCCCGCCGTGCTCGTGGACTCCGACGGAGCAGGTCGCGGCAGTTCACGGCTCGATTGGCAGGCGCTCGCCGCAATGATCGCCACGGCCGCGATGACGAACCGAGCACTCCGCAGCCTGCGTTCTCGCGGCAACACACCCATGACCCCAGCGTACGAGCCTCACCGTTTGAGGCTCACCGTAAGAGGCTCACCGTGCGCGCGCCGGGAGCTCGCGCAACCGGGACTGTGGTCCGTCGCGCTGGTGCGGCCAGCGGCGTACCGTCCGCGCTTATCGGGGGTGTTCGCCATGAAACCCATTCTCACCATGGCAGGCGGCATCGCGGTGGCATGGGCGATCGCGTTCGTTTTCGGCGCCGTCATTGCGCTGGGCCCCGCGCGCCTCGCTCGCGGCGATATCTCGGTGCTCAGCGTCGCAGCTGGCCTCGCCGCGCTTGCATGCGCCTGCGCTCTAGCGTGTCTCGCGTATCGCACGTCACAACGGTGGTGGATTCGGGCGATTGTCATCGTTGCCGCGCTCCCCCTTGTCGCGATCACGGCCTTCCCGCCTGCCGTTGCGGTCTGGGCGGTCTATCCGTCATACGCGCACGAGACGCATGCGGCACCACCCGGGGCGGCTGAGCTGAGCATTCCGTGCACTCGCGGAGCGACGCTCGGCGCGTGGTATCTGCCGTCAACGAATGGAGCAGCGGTGGTGCTCACGCACGGCGCGGGCTCGACCCGTGGCGCGACCCGTGCTCACGCGGAGGTCTTGAGCGACGCCGGCTACGGCGTCCTCATGGTTGACGCGCGCGGTCATGGCAGCTCGACGGGACAGGCGATGGACCTTGGCTGGTGGGGCGATGAGGACGTGCGCTGCGCCGTTGACGCGCTCACCGCACAGCCCGGTGTCGAGCCGGACCGCATCGGCATCGTCGGGCTGTCGATGGGCGGCGAGCAGGCACTCGGCGCGGCTCGGGCCGACGCCCGGGTGCGGGCGGTGATCGCCGAGGGTGCGACTCAGCGCACCGCGGCCGACAAGGCTGGTTGGCTGCCCGGCGGTCCGGGAGGGTGGATTCAACGCCGAATGGACTCGGTGCGGGACCAGCTTGTCGAATGGATGACCCCGGCACCCCGTCCGGGAACCTTGCGTGATGCCGCGCTGAGCACTGACGCTCCGATTCTTCTCATCGTGGCCGGCACGGTGGCTGATGAGTCTCGCGCGGCTGAGTGGATCAGCGCAGGCAATGCTCGCGTGCAGGTGGTGACCATCGCTGGCGCCAGCCACACCGGCGGCCTTCAGGCTGATCGCGAGCTGTGGAGCGAGACCGTGCTCGATTTTCTTCACGACACGCTCGGCTGAAGTGCCCGCCTAGAACATGATCGTGGCGAAGTGACCGACGCGCGTGAACCCAACGGCGTCGTACATGCGCACGGCGGCTTCATTGAAGTCATTGACGTACAGCGAGACCGTGCGGGCGTGATCGGCACGCACATGCCTGACGAGATCCGCCATGCTCGCGGCTCCTAGGCCGAGCCCGCGCACATCGGGATGGACCCACACACCCTGGACTTGCGCGACGCCGAGGCCCACGACCCCGACCTCCGCCTTGAAGACGACGGTCCGTTCCCCGTCGACGAGACCGAACTGGACGTAGCTTCTGCCACGCCGAATGAGGTGGCGCAAGCGGTCTTCGTAGGCATCGCGGCCGTGGAGCAATGGGTCGTAGCCCACCTCGCCGATGAACATGTGGACTGCGGCAGGCAGGATGTCGGGATAGTCGCTCATGACGGAGCGGCGCAAGGGTTCCACGACAACCTCGCTCTGGCGGTGGCGAGTGACGGGATCTCCCGTCATCACCATCGACACCTGACGGATGCGCTCTTGACGAGCCGGCCCCCACGCATGCTCAAGACGGCCCCAGAGGTCGAGAGTGAGGCCCGCCTCCCCCACCAACGCGGCGGGGCGCACGAGCCGCTCGAGAATCCCCTCCGCAAGGTCGGCGCGAAGGTCATCGGCGTCGTCGACATCGTCCGACGGCAACACGGCGGTGAGGTTCGCGCCGCTCCATACGACACCCGCGATCTCGTGGGCACCGCGCTGGCGCACCGCCCACAGACCCGTCGGGATCACTCCAGAGCGCGACGCCGTCTCAAGATGCATTGCGGGCACGACGCTCGACACCGGATCGCGCGCGCACAGCGCGAGAGCCCGAGGCAGATCACGCCGCTGTACTGGGGTCAACACCTCGTGTCCCCTGCGCAGCAGCGCATCTGTCATGAGAGCGGCACCACCTGAGGGGCTGCACCCTCGATCGGCTCCATCGTCTCCGCAAGGCGCATTGCCTCCTCGATGAGAGTCTCAACGATCATGCTCTCGGGAACGGTCTTGATGACCTCTCCCTTGACAAAGATCTGGCCCTTGCCGTTTCCGGAGGCGACTCCGAGGTCCGCCTCACGCGCCTCGCCGGGGCCGTTGACGACGCAGCCCATGACGGCGACGCGCAGCGGCACTTCCATGCCCTCAAGGCCGGCCGTCACCTTCTCTGCGAGCTCGTAGACGTCCACCTGAGCGCGGCCGCATGAGGGGCAGGAGACGATCTCGAGCTTGCGGGGGCGCAGGTTGAGCGCCTGCAGAATCTGGATGCCGACCTTGACCTCTTCGACGGGAGGTGCGGACAGGGACACCCGGATCGTGTCGCCGATGCCCTTGCTCAGCAGCGCACCGAAGGCCGTTGCCGACTTGATGGTGCCCTGGAAGGCGGGGCCGGCCTCGGTGACGCCCAGGTGCAGCGGCCATTCGCCACGCTCAGCGAGCATCTCGTAGGCGCGCACCATGACGACGGGGTCGTTGTGCTT
>CAZRHL010000120.1:0-5204 GCA_964600005.1 uncultured Demequinaceae bacterium | reverse complement strand
ACAACCTCCCGAGTTCCGGCCGCGATACGGGCCACCGGTTCGCCAGTTTAGTCCCTGCCCAGAACAGGGAACCGTCATGCGGCTGAGCCTGACGACGTCGGTGCCTGACGACCAGCTCGTAGGCGCCTGAGAACTCGGCCGGCAATGCGTCGCAGAAGACTTGGCTTGATGATGGGCCGCTTGAGGAACGGGTACTCGGCAAGGGCTGCCATCTCCAGCCGAGCGAAGATGCTGTCTCTCATCACATCCCTCATCTCGTGGACGAGCGCGCGCTTGCCCGGGTGGTCGCGTTCCAGGCCCTCAAAGAAATCCTCATAACCTTCGAACTGGAGCCACCTGGACGGGACATGCCAATAGGCATCACGTCCGCCCCCAGTGATCTCTGTACCGAGCTCGACCACTTGCCGAGTCACACGCGCGTCCAGGAAGTGACAGTTGCCGTCGAGGAGAGCGAGGGCGGTCAGGAGGACTTGCGGGTAATAGAGAGCTGCCCGGTTTTCGGTTATCAGCGCCTCAACAAGCGGAATGTCTCGCCTAGTCCGCTCTACTTCAAAGGTCAGTCCCGAGAGATAGAACGATGCATCCTCAAACTCCCTCGCCGACATCGGACGCGACTCGTGGCGCCCCCGGTATGCATCGTCCCCCCGCACATGCGCACGAGGAGACACGAGCCGGGGACGCTCGCTCTCGAGGAAGGAGAGCAACGAGGTGAGCCCATCAGGCTCGACACGATCCTCGTCTGACACGACCATGATGTAGGGCGTTTGCGCCGCGTTCACAACGCTCAAGAGATTGCGCCCATACCCTACGTTCTCTTCGTTCACCAGCAAGGTGAAACCAGTCCCGCGGACCTCATCAGCGAGTCGCTTCGCAGTGCCATCTGTCGAACAGTTGTCGGATATGAGTACGTGGAAGTTCAACTGTGAACGCAGTCTGGTGAGCTCTCTCACGCGCTCGACAACTGCTTCAACTCGATTGAAGGTCGGGATGGCAACCGTAAGGAGGGTCTCAGTCTCCACTTGGAACTCTTCCCAAATAGTCATCGATCTGACGGAACGACACGTCGCGTGGATTCTCGCCGGAGTCCACGGCCTTCGCCCACTCGACTGTCCAGTCGACACTTTGCGGAAACCCCAGTCGTGACCTCCACGCCAAATCTCGTTGGATCTTCGATGGGTCTAGTGACAGGAGAGTTGCCTCCGAGGGGTGCGCTCCATCGTCGGACTCCCAGGCGGCGGTTTGGCCCCAACACAAGGCCGCACGATCTGCTACTTCGGCAACCGTTACAAAGCTGTCTGCTGAGGGTCCGACATTCCATTCCCCTGCTCCGCGCCCGTCGAGCAAGGCCTCGGTGATGGTCAGGTACCCGTCCAGGCAGTCGAGCACGTGTTGCCAAGGCCGAACAGAGTATGGATAACGGAGCTTCGCTACTTTGCCGTCGACGAAGGCCCTCATCAGGTCCGGCAACAGCCTGTCGGCTGAGACATCACCACCGCCGATCACATTTCCACCTCGTGCGATCGCCAGCTGAGGGCCAGCGAAACTCCGGGCCCAAGACTGGGCGAGCAAGTCCGCCATCGCTTTCGAGGTGCTGTATGGATCCGCAGCGCCGAGTGGCTCATGCTCGCCGTAGCCCTCCGCTCGACCGACATTCTGATAGACCTTGTCGGTTGTCACGACAAGGTGAGCTGCCACCGAATCGGTCATTCGAGTAGCTTCAAGAACGTTGAGTGTGCCAACGACATTGGTCATGATCGTGTCGATCGGAATCCGATACGACTCGCGCACCAAGGGCTGAGCCGCCATGTGGACTACTACGTCAGGCTGGACGGCCTCGACCGCTTCTCGCACTGCTTGCCCGTCTCGAACATCAATGCGGAGGTCATTCTCGAGCAACTCGTCTAGCCGTGCCTCCGCAAAAAGCGCGCCGGGCAGAGGGTCGAGCGCAAGTCCAGAGACTTTGTGCCCCCTGGCACGCAACAGCATGACGAGCCAGGCACCCTTGAAGCCGGTGTGACCAGTGACCAGGTAGTGCGGACCGCTCACTTTGACGCGTCTTCCATGAACTCGATGATCGTATCTGCGATGTAGTCGAGCATCGGCTGAGTGAGCCCTGGATAGACACCCACCCAGAATGATCTATTCATGACGATGTCAGTATTCGTGAGATCTCCGACAACCCGGAAGTCGACATGTCGATACGCCGGTTGCTTCGTAAGATTCCCAGCAAAAATGAGGCGGGCACCAATCTTCCGAGCGTCAAGGAACTTCATGAGTTCGTTGCGGCTTGCGGGATGTTCGGGATCGATTGTGAGAGGGAAACCAAACCAAGACGGTTCCGACTTTTCGGTAGCCCTCGGTAACACAAGTCCCTCGACGCCAGCAAGCCGCTTCAAGAGGTAAGCGAAGTTGCGCTTTCGCATATCTGTAAATGCGTCGATCTTGTCCAGTTGCGAGAGCCCAAGAGCGGCCTGCATGTCCGTGGCCTTGAGGTTGTATCCAATGTGGCTGTAGATGTACTTGTGGTCGTATCCCTCGGGCAGATCACCCAGTTTCCACTCAAAGCGCTTCATGCAGGTGTTGTCACAGCCAGTGTCGCAATAGCAGTCTCGGCCCCAGTCCCGGAATGACTCCACCTGCCTGCGCACGAGCGGAGACTTGACGAAGACTGCACCACCTTCACCCGTGGTGATGTGGTGCGCTGGGTAGAAACTCACTGTGGCCGTATCGCCGAAGCTCCCCGTGCGTTGACCGTCGTAGGTGGAGCCGAGCGCGTCGCACGAATCCTCAACCAGCCACAGGCGATGCTCCTGGCATAGCTCGCGCACTGTATCGAGGTCGAACGGGTTCCCCAAAGTGTGAGCCATCATAATTGCGCGCGTCTTGGGGCCAACGGCTTCTCTCAACCTGTCCGCGATCGCATCATAGGTTCCAAGTTCGACATCCACGACGACAGGCCGTAAACCGTTTTGAATAATCGGATTGACGGTCGTGGGAAACCCAGCCGCAACAGTAATGACCTCGTCTCCCGGCTCGAGAGCGCGTCGCCCCAACTTTGGGCTCGTCAGCCCACTGAGGGCGACAAGGTTCGCACTGGACCCCGAGTTGACGAACAGCGCACTTCGAGCACCGACAAATCGAGCGAGGGCACGCTCGAAATCCGCGTGAAACCGGCCAGAGGTGAACCAGCCGTCAAGAGAGGCATCGACAAGCGCCGCATAGTCCTCCGGAGACAAGACCTTCCCCGACACGGGTACGGTTGACTCGCCGGGCACGAAGTCGCGAGGAGCGAGTGCCTTCGCGGCAAACGCGCGCACGTCGGCCAAGATGGACTGCCGGTCGGCAGGCTCGGGTGACATATATCTCCACTGAAGGGCTAACTGGCGGTGAACACTCGATAGTAGCCAGTGGCTTCAAGGATCGCACGATAGGCTGGCCGCGCCTGCCATGCAGTTGGAACGGAGGGTCGATGAAGGCGGTGTTGCTCGCCGGAGGTCTTGGCACGCGTATGCGTGAAGAGACCGAATTCAGACCAAAGCCGATGGTGGAGATCGGTGGCCGCCCTGTCCTGTGGCACATCATGAAGATGCTCGGCCAGCAAGGACTCAACGACTTCATTGTGTGTGGTGGCTACAAGTCAGAGATCATCAAGAACTACTTCCTCAACTACCTCGCATTCAACCAAGACTTCACCGTCAACCTTGGCGAACAGTCACGGATCACGTACCACGGCGCGCACGATGAGTCGGCTTGGAATGTCACCGTCTCGGACACGGGCGCAAACACCATGACCGGAGGTCGGGTTCGCCGCGTCGAACCATTCGTTCGGGGGGAACGGTTCCTCTGCACGTACGGCGACGGCATCGCAGACATAGATCTTCAGGCCCTGATCCGGTTCCACAAGGACCACGGAAGGCTCGCGACGGTGACCGCTGTCCAACCACAAAGTCGGTTTGGAGTGCTCGACATCGCGGCCGATGGGACGGTTGAGCGCTTCAAAGAGAAGCCTCAAACGGACGGCTGGATCAACATCGGTTTCTTCATTTTTGAACCAGCAATCTTCGACTACCTCGAAGATGACTCCACGGTGCTTGAGCAAGAGCCTCTCGCCCGCTTGGCGGCAGATGGACAGATCGCGGCATTTCAACACAAGGGCTTCTGGCAACCAATGGACACGTACCGCGAATCCCAGATGCTTAACGCACTATGGGATAGCGGCGAAGCTCCATGGCGCACCTGGTAGCGGCATCGAGCTAGATCATGCACTCCTGAATGCCTTCACGGAGATCGATCGTCGGTGACCAGCCGGACGGCTTGCGCCATGTGCCGGCATGGGTTGGATCAACACCACTATTGCGATCAGGATCGACGACTGCGCGAACAGGCGTGCCTGCCATCTCACCGATCGTGTCTATAACGTCGCCCACGGTAACGATTGATGATGCGCGCACGGCGAGCATGCCACCGTCCCGGTCGTCAGCAACGGCGATCAAGCCCGCAGCGACATCCCTCACGTGGAGAAGATCCAGGCGTTGCTCGCGTGGCCCCACGACAATCTCTTCACCTGTGCGTGCGGCATGAATGAGGGCCGGGATGAGCTTGCTGCGCTCGTCTTGGGGGCCATAGTTGTCAAACAAGACGACGTCGCGGATATCAACTCCTACGACCTCACGCCAGTACCTCGCAAACTCAGCTTGAGCCAGTTTTGTTGCTGAGTACAAGGAGTGCGCAACCGGTTGACCTTCGCGGTACTGGAAGTAACTCAACGCGCTCACCACCTTTGCGTGGTGTTCCGCGGCCGCACGGAATATGTGCATGGTGAGACGAAGGTTCGCGTCTAAGAAAAGCTCGATGTCGGCGGTGCTATCTCCCCGGCTCTGGTGCGCGGCGAGATGGAAGATATGCCCTACGTCGACTTCCGAGAGGATCCTCCCAAAGTCACCGGCACTCGAAATGGCGCGCGACTCGATTGAAGTACCGTCAAACAACCTCGCACGACTGCTGCCCTCCCGATGGAGTGCTATGACTCGCCAGTCGTTCTTCCGCAACTCTTCGACGAGGTGTCGCCCCACAAAACCAGTCGCACCAACGACAATCGCACTCCGCCTGGGAGCGTCATCGCCCAATCCTTCAGCCTTTCGTTACTGTTCCAACACCACCAGCAGTCACACTGATCGTGCCACCTTGGAACTGCTGAGAACACG
>CAZRHL010000119.1:0-5302 GCA_964600005.1 uncultured Demequinaceae bacterium | reverse complement strand
ATGCGCTCTTGAGGCAGGAACTCGCCGGAGGGCTCGGGGGGACGTCCGGGGGAGCGTTCCACGAGGTCCTCGGTTGACGTGTACACGGCCCAACCGCGCTGGAGGCCTTCGCCGAGCTGGGGGACGATCACCTCGACGCCGCGAGCGGTCAATGCCTCTAGCAGGGGCAATGTTCCTGGCTCATGGAGACGCGATACGTAGACAGATGCGGTGGTGATGCCCTCGGCTTCGGGAAGTCCGAGCACGAGGTCACGGAAAGTCTCAGCGTGTTCGCTGTTGCGCCGCTCTCCCCGCTGAAGGCGATTGCGTCGTACCGCGCTCCGTAAGGAGGACTTCGCTTCCGTGGGGGGAAGGGTGCGCCATTCAGTTGGCGACGTCGGCGTCATACGTCCATTGTGCCAAACCTCTGTGACAGCCGTATGACGCAGTGGTAGCCGCTCGCTTACAGCGGACTCACTTTTTGGCGCGTGCGCGTTGTGCTTGCACCTGTTGAGCAGGCCGCTCACAATGCCTAGGTGACGTCGCGCAGCTTGATTGAGCATCGAGACGATGTGATCGCGCGCCTGACGCCTCTCACTCCTCTCAACGTTTCCCTTGCCGACGCCGTGGGCAGCGTGCTCGCGGCCGATGCGATCGCGCTCGAGGATGTCCCGCCGGTCGCGATCGCGGCGTGCGATGGCTACGCCGTGCGCGCGTCCGACGTTGCCGGGGCGGCCCGCAAAGCCGTCACCTTGCCGGTGACGCAGGATGTGGTTCCGGGTCATGCACCCACCCGCTTGGCACGGGGCGCGGCCGCTCGGGTTGCGCGCGGTGCGACCTTGCCTTTTGGTGCCGACGCCGTGGTCGACGTCCCCACAGACGACGCGTCACAGGTCCTTGTCCGCGTGCCCGTCGCAGTGGGTGACGGCGTGACGGGCGTCGGCGCGTATGCGAATGCGGGAGACGTCATCGCACCTGCTGGCGATGTCGTCGGTCCCGGTCATGTCGCCGCCATGGCTGCGGCCGGGATGTCGAACGTGACCGTCACCCCCTCGCCCCGCGTCGCAATCGTCGCCGTCGGGTCCGAGCTCCGCTCACGCGCGACTGCCGGCAATCCGGCGGCAAGCCCAGCCGAGCCGGTTCCCGATGCCTCCACCGGCTTGCTCGCGGCCCTCATCTCCAGCGTCGGCGGCAGGGTGGTGCGAACGGTGGTGGTGGCGGACGATCCCTCCGCCGTGCGCCGGGCGATCGAAGACGTCGTCCTCCAGTCTGATCTCGTTGTCACCCTTGGCGGGATGTCCGACGACTGGCAGGACATCGTCATGCCTGTTCTTTCGACGTCGTATGGCGTTGAGCGCTACGCCGTCCGGTTGAGCCCGGGTCACTCTCACGGCGTTGGCAGCGTGGGCGACGTCGAGGGCAAGGAGGTGCTGCTGCTCGCGCTTCCGGGCCACCCAATGGATGTGGCGGCGGCGTTCGCGGGCTACGTGCGGGATGCGGTGATCGCGTTGCGCGGCGGCTCGATCGAGCCGCCGACACTTGAGGTCGGCTCCGACTGGCTGTCGCCGTTTGGCTATGCGCAGGTGGTGCCGGTGGTGCGGGAGGACCACGACGGCAAGGCGGTGGTGACGCCGACGACGACGTCGGAGGCGGGCACGCTTGCGGACTTGGCGCGGGCGGATGGCCTCGCTCTTGTTGCCGAGGATGTGACAACGGTGGCCCCTCCACAACGCGTTGACGTTGTCTGGTGGGCGCATTGAGGCCGTCGATGCCGCGCCTTGAACGCAATGGCGTCACCTTGCGCCTCCTCACGCCCAAGGACGAGGTGGAGTGGCTCGCATTGCGCCAGCGGAACCGGGATTGGCTGCGCCCGTGGGAGGCGACCACGCCCCCCGGTCAGATCGAACCTCCGATCACCTTCCGTGCGTTTGTGCGCCGCGAAAGGGCATCGTGGCGTGAGCGCCGTTCTTTCCCGTTCGTCATCGAGTACGGCGGAGAGCTTGTGGGACGCGCATCGCTTGGCCGCATCGAGTGGGGCGCGGAGCGGGGCGGGACGCTCGGGTACTGGGTGTCGCACCATGTCGCCGGGCGCGGAATCGCCCCTACCGCTGTGGTGCTGTTGACCGAGTACGCCTTTGGGCAGGGCCTGCACCGCGTCGAGATCGCGATCCGGCCAGAGAACGACGCTTCGCTTGCGGTGGTGCGGAAGCTGAACGTTCGCGAAGAGGGCCTCAGGCACTCGTACCTGTACATCGACGGGGGCTGGCGGGACCACCGGATCTTCGCCATCACCACTGACGAGCATCGCTCCGGGGAGTGGTGGACAGGCGTCCCCGATACCGTCCGGGACTGACACGCCGAGCGGCGTCCCGAATACCGGGGCCCGGCGGCTTTACGGTCATTGCATGCCTCCCGCTGGACTCCTCGCCATCATCGCCGTTGGGTTGGTGTTGGCTTATGTGCTTCCGCAGCGGATTCGCGAACGGTCGGATTACGCGTTGGTGCGGACGGAGGACCGCTACTCGGCGGACATGCGCGTGGTGAGGGCTTCCGCCGCGCGGGTCACCACTCGTGATGCAGCGAGCGTCTCGACAGAGGTGCCCCTGCTCGTCACTGGCCAGGCGCGCGCCCGTGTCGCCCAGGTGAGCGAGGCGCGGATGTCGCGGCCCCATGGACCGCTTGACCGTGCCGCGACCCAGGCTCAGCGCCAGCAGGCGAACCTGCGTCGGGACCGGTTGGGTTCGCGGGCTGAGCGAGCCGCTCGTGCCCGTCGCCGTGCTCTCGTCACCGCGGTGACGTTTGCCGCCACTGTGCTGGCGTGGATTCTTGCCGCCGCGACCGGCCTGCCCGCCCTCGTCGCGGGCCTTGCCACGGGTGCGCTCGTCACGGTGACGGCGTCGTCTGCTCGCGCCGCTGCCGCTGAGCGCGCGGCTCTTGCACGCGTGCAGGGCATCGCCCGTGAGGTGCAGGCTGCGGCAACCGCAACTCAGGCGTTGCGCGTGGTGAGCGCGGCTCGCGCTCGTGGCATCGACGCCGAGCCGAGCGACGTCGCCACCCAGGCGATCCGCATCGTCACGTCGGCCGACCTTGCCCCGGGTGAGGTTCCTGCACTCACGCGCGAGACCGCTGCCGAACGGGCCGCGAAGGCCGCAGCAGTCGAGGAAGCGATCCGCCGGGCCCAAGAGGAAGAGGCCGAGGCGCGCGCCGATGAGGCGGCGGGGTGGCGTCCACGCACGATGCCCGTGCCCGCCTACGCCCTCAAGCCGTCGGTGCGACAGCAGATGGCGCGCACCTTGTCGGACGAGGACTACGCCGCGTCGTCACGCGGCGACTACCGCGTTGCGCCCAGTGGGGGCGTGCAGGCCGAGGGCGTGCAGACTGGCAGTGCGGCGCAGGGTGCCGTTGCGAGCGAGGCTGCACCGACGTCGGGCGCATTGGACGCGATCCTCGCGCGTCGTCGCCAGGCAAGCGCGTAGCGCGCTGCCACATTGACAGTGTTCGTCCACGGCGCCCCCGCCTCTGCCCGGGTAATGCGCGTGCTAGTCCTTCTTGCAGTCGTCCTCGTGTTTGGTGCCCAGGTGTCGGTGGGGGCCTGGTACGGTGCGCCAACCGGATATGACCTGACGGCGCTGCTTGGTGCGGCGCTCGGCGCCCTCTACCTCGCGCGCTCCGGGCGACAAGGCCTCACCGTGGGGCACCACGAGGTGGTGCTGCGAGGCATCTGGGGAGAGTACGTCGTCGAGACCGCACGGGTGGCGGCACTGCTTTTCACCGACAAGCCGCGCCGCCTCGTCGTCGCCGCGACGGATGGGGGATATGCGGCGCTCGGGGCGCTGCGAGTTGGTCCGCCGTTTCCAGGTGACAACACGGCGCGTGTGGTTGCCCTTGAGCGGCTGCGCGAATGGGCCGCCGGCCGCGAGATATTCGTCGGTGACAGCGAACTTGACTGGACAGACGGGCCAGGCCGAGCGTCGGCCGCTGTGCGCCACCGGGCACAGGCATTCGTGACCAGGGACTACACGTGGATCGGTGCGATCGTTGCCGTGTGGGCGGCTCTCGTCGCCGTGTAGCGGGCGTTCACTGGAACCAATCGCTGTGCGCATCGGTTGTTCACTTGTTGTTCCTTTGATCCCATGCGTTCGCAACCGGTGTGCCGTGGGAGACTAAGGCGTCACCGATCACGTGGGAGAACTGCTGTGAAGCACCGCCTTGCCGTGTCGGCCGCATTGGCGGCCGCCGCTTTGTCACTCGTCGCCTGCGCGCCGGACCCGATCGCCGATCCGAGCGCCTCGACCCAGCCGCAGCCCAGCTCGGCGCCGATGCCTGGCGCCGTCGAGGCGCAGAACGTCGACGAGGCGCTCGCGGCAATGGAGTGGAAGGACAACGGCGAGGGGGCCGAGCCGACCATCACCTTCTCTGCCCCTATCAACTTTGATAAGCCCGGAACGCGTGTCGTTGAGGACGGCGACGGCGACGCGCTGTCCGACGGCCAGATGCTGTCGCTGCACTTCGTCATCATCTCGGGACTCGACGGCTTGCCCGTCCAGTCGACCTACGAGTTCGGCGCCCCTCAGCCGCTTTCGCTCAGCACCTCCGAGCTTGAACCGTCGCTCTACGACACCTTGACCAACTCCCACGTGGGCGCCAAGATCCTCTACGCCGTGCCGGACAACGGCGGCGGCGGGTCCGTGGTCATGGGCATCACGGTCGCAGGCGTCACCGACGTGTTGAAGCGTGCCGAGGGTGCGGCGGCCGAGCCGACGCCGGGCGACCCCGCCGTCTCGCTCGATGGTGACGGCAAGCCCTCCATTGACTTCAGCGGCACCACGATGCCGGCAGAACTCGTTGCCCGCGACCTCATCGTCGGCGAGGGTGCGGCCGTCACCGAAGACCAGACCGTCACCGTGAACTACAGCGGGTGGGTGTGGGACGGCGAGCAGTTCGACTCCTCATGGGAGCGCGGCAGCACCTTCACCACCGCGCTGTCCAAGGGCTACCTCATCGACGGCTGGATCGACGGACTCGTGGGCAAGACCGTTGGCAGCCAGGTGCTGCTCGTCATCCCGCCGGACCTCGGCTACGGCGACCAGGAATCCGACGCGATCCCCGCAGGCTCGACGCTCGTGTTCGTTGTCGACATCCTCGCGGCGTACTAGACCGGTTGTGCACGCCCGGGCCCTACGGGGCCCGGGCGTTGCGCGTCGCTGGGTGTGCGGCGCCGGGCGTGCGTCGCCGGGCCTGTTCCGGCCGCGCCCGGGCTTACTCCGGCCGCCCCCGACCCCAGTCCGGCCTGGAAGGCGCTGAGGGTCGATTCTCGTGCTGA
>CAZRHL010000118.1:0-5522 GCA_964600005.1 uncultured Demequinaceae bacterium | reverse complement strand
CAGCGTCGGCCGGAGCCCCACGTGGAACAATGGGCGCGTGACCGACGCAACGCCCTCCGCCGTCCACCCGCTCAACCCCACGGTGTCCTTTGCGGACCTCGACCCGCGTATTGCGCTCGGGCCGCTCGATGGTCGCTACCGGGCAGCGGTGGCGCCGCTCGTCGACCACCTCTCGGAGCCGGCGCTCAACCGGATGCGCCTCCACGTCGAGGTCGAGTGGTTCATCCACTTGTGCGCCACGTCCGCTGTGCCGGGCGTGCGTGCGCTGACCGCGGATGAGATCGCCTTGCTGCGCGCCATTCCTGCGGATTTCGACGAGGCCGGCATCGCCGAGCATGCCGCCTTCGAGCGCGAGACCGTCCACGACGTCAAGGCGATCGAGTACGTCATCAAGGCACGCATTGCGGGCACCCCGCTCGAGCCGCTGCGGGAGCTTGTCCACTTCGCCTGCACCTCCGAGGACATCAACAACCTCTCGTATGCGCTGATGATTCAGGGTGCCGTCCGCCAGGTGTGGCTGCCCGCTGCGCACACGCTTGTCGACGATCTCGCGCAGATGGCACGGGAGCACAAGGCCCAGCCGATGCTGTCGCGTACGCACGGCCAGCCCGCAACTCCCACCACGCTCGGCAAAGAGCTCGCCGTTCTTGCGCACCGCCTGCGCCGACAGCTGCACCGCATCGAGGGCACCGACTACCTCGGCAAGATCAACGGCGCGACCGGCACCTTTGGCGCGCACTCCGCCGCAACCCCCGGCACCGATTGGATTGCAGTGTCCCGCACTTTCGTTGAAGGTCTGGGCCTCACGTGGAATCCGCTCACCACGCAGATCGAGAGCCACGACTGGCAGGCGGAGCTTTATGCAGACGTCGCCCGCTTTGGCCGCATTCTCCATAACCTCGCCACCGACGTGTGGACGTACATCTCGCTTGGCTTCTTCGCACAGGTGCGCGGCCAGGGCACCATCGGCTCGTCCGCGATGCCGCACAAGGTCAATCCGATCCGCTTTGAGAACGCAGAGGCGAACCTCGAGATCGCGGCGGCGCTGTTCGACACCCTCGGCTCGACGCTTGTGACGAGCCGCATGCAACGCGACCTCACCGACTCGACGAGCCAGCGCAATGTCGGCGTCGCGTTTGGCCACTCGCTGCTTGCGATCGACAACGTGCGTCGCGGTCTCGCGGGCCTCGACGTCAACCCGGCCGCCCTTGAAGCCGATCTCGATGCGAACTGGGAAGTGCTCGCCGAGCCCATTCAGTCCGCGATGCGCGCGGCCGCCATTGCGGGCGTGCCCGGCATGGACAACCCCTACGAGACTTTGCGCGACCTCACTCGCGGCCGCCGAGTTGGGGCCGACGAGGTGCGTGAGTTTGTCGCTGGCCTCGGCCTCCCGGACGACGCTGCGGCTCGCTTGATCGCCCTGACCCCGGCTACGTACGTGGGACTGGCTGAGAAGTTGGTCGACGAGTACTTGCAGTAGCGGCTGGGCGACAAGAGGCCACGTACCACTAGCGCGCGAAGCAGCGCGGAACCGAAGAGGTGGTCTACCACTTCGGGGGGCGGAATAGGGTGGCGCCATGAGCTTGCTCATCACGTCGCTGCGCCGCTACCCCGTCAAGTCGATGGGTGGCGAGTCACTCGCGTCTGTCGCCATCACCTCACGGGGACTCGAGGGCGATCGCGCATGGGCGGTCCGCGACGCCTCGAACCGCCTCGCCTCGGGCAAGAACACCACGCGGATGGTCCGTCGCGACGGCGTCTTCGCCTTCCACGCCCACACCGGTCCGGACCGCACCGTGACGATCTCCGGCCCCGACGGCCCGCTCGGCAAGGCCGGTGACCCCGCTGTCGACGCCGCCCTCAGCACCGTGCTCGCCGCGCCCGTGAGCATCGCCCAGGAGACCGACATCCGGCACTTCGACTCGGGCGCGGTCTCGCTCATCGGCACGGCAACGCTCGAATGGTGCGCACGCGAGCTGGGTGTCGACGCCGATCCTCGCCGCCTGCGCGCGAACGTGGTGGTCCACACAGACGAGCCCTTTGAGGAGGAAGCCTGGATCGGCAGGGACATCACGGCCGGGTCGGTCCGATTCCACGTGGCACGCCGCATTGAGCGGTGCCGCACCATCGATCTCGCGCAGGACGGCGTGACGAGCACGACGCCCTGGCTCAAGGCCCTTGGCGCGACCCGTGACGTGAGGGTTGCCGTGTATTGCGATGTGCTCGAGCCCGGCGTGCTGTCCGTGGGTGACACCGTGAGCGTCTAGTCGCACTGCTCAGTACAGTTGGCGTGATGTCCTCCGACGAATCAGCGGCGCCGACGACCGCCTCGCACCCCGCGCCCTCCCGCCGCCGCCTGGGCGCCGAGGTGCTCATCGTGCTCGGTCTCTCGCTCGGCCAGGCTGCGGTGTTCGCAGCGCTGCGCCTCCTCGAGCGCTATCTCGCGGAGCCGCCCATCGGCCAGCAGGCGACCACGATCAACCCGTCGCGCTCCGGCATCCCGTACATGGACCTCACGTACCAGCTGCTCAACATCACCTTCGGCTTGGTGCCCGTCGCCCTTGCGTTGTATCTCCTCTCGAGTCACGGCCGCTCGGCTCTCACCCGTCTCGGGCTCCGGGGATCCGGCCGACGCTGGGGCCGGGACGTCGCAATCGGCGCGGGGCTCGCGGCATGCATTGGTCTGCCTGGGCTCGGTGTCTACGCGATCGGCCGGGCAATCGGCCAGAGCGTCCGCATCAACACGAACGGTCTGCCGGATGCCTGGTGGGCCGCCACCATCCTCTTGCTTTCGGCCGCGGCAGCCGCCCTCCTCGAAGAGATTGTCGTGGTGGGCTACCTCCTCACCCGGCTCAGCGACATGCGGTGGTCGATCCCTGCCGCCATCGCAGCGTCGGCGCTCTTGCGCGGTGCGTACCACCTCTATCAAGGCTGGCCGATGGCGCTCGGCAACGTTCTCATGGGCATCGTCTTTGCCTTTGTGTTCCTGCGCTGGCGCCGCGTCGGCCCGCTCATCGCCGCACACTTCCTCCTCGACCTCGTGTCATTCGTGGGCCCGGAGTTCGCCCCACAGAGTTGGCTCGATGCCCTCAACGGTGTGTAACTGGTCGCTGGGAAGCACCGCACGTACCTCGCGGCGCGGTCTCGCTCTAGACTCACCCCATGGCCGCTGACGCTTCCGCCGCCCGCGGAGGCGATGCGACCGCGCAGGTCAGCCCGGACTCCGGCGCCACCGAAGCCGTGGGCGCCGAGCCCCGCCCCGCCCACGTGGTCGACATCCCTGAATCCCGGGTGCACAGACAAGCGGACTTGTTGTCCCTGCTTGGCGTGGTGCTCGGCACCGTGCTTGTCCTCCTCATCGGCACCTACGCGCACGGCACCACTGAGGGCTTCACTGACGATGTCCACGGGATCTCAGGCGTGCTCCAGCGCGTCCTCATCGCCCCGGTCAACATCTTCTCCGGCACTGTCACCTTGGTGCTTCCAGCAGTCGCGATCATCGACCTCGCCGTCCGACGCGAGCCTCGCCGCATTCTCGAGGCGCTCGGGGCCGCGGCGACTGGCTTTGGCGTCATCTTGCTCGCCGTGTGGATCATCAACCGGGCCGCGTCCGACAACCTCGTCAGTTCGCTGTCGGTGGGTGTCGGCGAGAGCGCACAGGTCAACATGCCGGCGTACATCGCGGGTGTCGCGGCGCTCCTGACCGTTGCTGGTCGCCGCACCTCGCGCCGCGCGCTCAGTTTCTCGTGGAACATCCTGTGGGCGGCGGTCGCCGTGGCCGTCATCTCCGGAATCGTCACCTTGCCCGCGGCGCTGTCCACGGTGCTGATGGGGCGCTTCGCTGGTCTCGCCTTCCGGTACCTGCTCGGCTCCACGTCAGACCGTGCCTACGGCCGCACGCTTGTTGACGGCATCGAGCGGGCAGGGTTTGGCGTCAAGCGACTGGTACGCGCGGATCCGTCGATCGTGACCAACCTGCAGGAGCTCGACGAGGTCTCGTCCGCGATCGGTCGTGCCCGCCACGGCCGCGTCTATGCTCTCACCACCCCGGAGAACCACCACCTGCTCGTCGTCGCACTCGACGCAGACCAGCACGCCGCCGGCTTTGTCACCAAGCTGTGGTCGTCGTGGCGCCTGCGCGGCATCGACGCCCGGGCCGATGTGTCGCTTCGTCACTCTGCCGAGGCGACCGCGCTCTTGTCGCACGCCGCACGCGGCGCTGGCGTGCGCACCGCCCGCGTCCTCGGCCTTTCGCAGGCCCGCGACACGATGATCATCGTCTACCAGCGCCCGCTCGCCGCTCGACCGCTGGCGGAACTCGACCCCGCCGATGTCACCGACACCGTGCTCGACGCTGTGTGGGATCAGATCGGCAAGGCTCACGCCGCCGGCATCTCCCACCGCGCTCTCAGCGCGGACACCGTGCTGGTGGGCCATGACGATTGGGCGCAGCTGCCAACGGTGTGGCTCACCTCGTGGGAGCTGGGCGAGGTGGCGACGTCCGAGATCGCCAAGCGCATTGACCACGCCCAGGTCGTCGCGATGCTCGCCGCGATCGTGGGGCCGGTGCGGGCGATCGATTCGGCGTTCCGTGCGATTGGCCGCGAAGGCGTCGAGCACTTTGCGCCCGTCCTGCAGTCGGTCATCCTCCCGCGGGCCACTCGCGCTGCTCTGCGCACTTCGAGCACGGACTTGGGCGAGGTTCGCAAGGACATCGTCTCGCGACTGCCCGACGCGGTGATCGAACCCGAGCAGATCTCCCGCTTTGGTCTGCGCACAGTGTTCGCGCTGACGGCTGGCATCGTCGCCGCGTACATCATCTTCGCCTCGTTCAACACGGAGAAGGTGCTCGACGCCTTGCGGGACTCGAACCCCTGGTGGCTCGCCGCGTCTGTAGGCTGGATGCTGCTCACCTTCGTCGGTGCGTCAATCGCGCTGCTCGCGTTCTCGCCCGTCAAGCTGCCGTGGAATCGCGCGATTCTCGCTCAGGTCGCAGCCGCATACCTGGCACTTGCCGCTCCCGCGGGCGTAGGACCAGCCGCGCTCAACATGCGCCTTCTCACCCGCCGACGCGTCGCGACCCCACTCGCCGTCGCCACCGTCGCGCTCGTCCAGGTGAGTGCGGTTGTTGTCACCGTTGTCGGTTTGCTGGTGCTGTCCCTTTTCACCGGTTCGGAAGGCACCCTCGCCCAGTTGCCGTCGGGCTCTTTGCTCGCCGGCGTTGGCATTACCGCGCTCATGGTCGCTCTCGCACTTGTGGTGCCACGGGTGCGCCAATGGGCGTGGGGGCGTCTCGCGCCGATGCTGCGCCAAACATGGCCGCGTCTCGCTCAGGTCTTGGGTCAACCCGGACGCCTCGCGCTGGGCCTCAGCGGAAACCTGCTTCTCACGGCTGCGTACGTCGGCGCTTTTGATTCCGTCCTCCGCGCCTTTGGACACGACCTTCCGCTCGTCGACGTCACGGTGCTGTTCCTTCTAGGAAACGCCGCCGGTGCGATCTTCCCCACGCCGGGTGGTCTTGG
>CAZRHL010000117.1:4550-5608 GCA_964600005.1 uncultured Demequinaceae bacterium | reverse complement strand
CTCCCGCAAGGAGCGCCGTGATGTCCGGCGTGTCAGAGATGTCGTACCACTCGTCGAGTCCCTCGAAGGCCACGTCGCCGCTATCCGACACGATGAGAAAATCCCCAGTCTCCGCAACATCCGAGGACGTAATAGGTGCGCCGACATAGTCGGCGTTCTGGTCCGCAGTGGCACGCTGAACGGCGTATCCGATCGCCGCGATGATGAGAACGACAAAGGCCACGGCACTGCCGGCGACAACCCACGGCCACACCATGCGCTTCTTGGTGGTCACGGGTGGTTGCCATGACGGTGGCTGAGCCCAAGTCCCAGCCGCAACCGGAGGAGGTGGCGCGATGTCTCCAGTGGATGGCGGGGCCCAAGAGAACGGCGCGGCAACGTCGGCACCATGGCTCGGTGACCTGTCGCCAGTGACTGCACTGGGCCCGTCAATTGGTGTCGTCATTGATCCCCCTTAGCCGCCCACCCTCAGGGGCCCCTCAAGCGAGACGGCATGTGACAAGGCGACCGTATCGCCGATGACCCACATGGCGCCAGGTCCCAGTGGACTGGCTGCCCCTGCCAGTCCTAGCGTCGTCGCATGATCACGGACGTGACCCCGGCCGACGCTGCCGCCCACTTCGCCCGCCGCCTCGCCTTTGAGACGGACCCGACTGACGTGCACACGGCGTTCGAGGCGGGGAAGGTGGGCTTCGTCTTCGTCGACACGCGCAACGACCACGCGTGGGAGCAGGGGCACGCCCGCGGTGCCGTTCACATCCCGCTCGTCACGATGCCCGACGCGATTCCTGCGTACCCCGAGGGCACGCGGTTTGTTGTCTATTGCTGGGGGCCGGGCTGCAATGGCGCGACCAACGCCGGCCTTGTCATCTCCCGCCTTGGTTACGCCGTCAAGGAGATGATCGGCGGCTTTGAGTATTGGGCGCGCGAAGGGCTGCCGGTGGACCGGGTGGTGCGCGATGAGTCCGGCCTCGCCGTCACCGTGGATGCTACGCGCGCTCCGGATCCGCTCACGTCGCCCATCGGCATGCCCGGCCAGCGCATCGCCTGCGACTGCT
>CAZRHL010000117.1:0-4450 GCA_964600005.1 uncultured Demequinaceae bacterium | reverse complement strand
CGCACCGTGCGGTCGGCCAAGGTGGCCGCCTCATCCGCATCGTGAGTGACGACAATCCAGCTGGCGCCGGACTCCTCAAGGACTCGCCGCACATCAGCGCCGAGCCGTGCGCGCAGGTCTGCATCGAGAGCGCTGAGCGGTTCATCAAGGAGCACAAGGCGCGGCTTCGGGGCAAGAGTGCGGGCCAAGGCGACGCGTTGACGCTCGCCTCCGGACAGTTCGGTCACGGCCCGCTCCTCGGCGCCCGGCAGGCCGATCATGTCGAGCAGTTCGGCCACGCGCTCAGCGCGCTGCGGCCGGGGCACCCGCTGCAGCTCAAGGGCGAAGCCGATGTTGTCTCCCACGCTGAGGTGGGGGAACAGTTGGCCATCTTGGAAGACGAGGCCAAAGCCGCGCCGGTGAGCCGGCAGGTGCGACACCTCCTCGCCGTCCCAGCGGATCGAACCCGTCGACTCGACAACGCCGGCCAGCGCGAGCAGGAGAGATGACTTTCCGGATCCGGAGGCGCCCACGAGCGCGAGCGAGGTGCCCGCGTCGAGGTGGAAGGAGGCGGCGTAGACCGCCACCCTCGGCACCGGTCCGGGGTACGTGACGGTGAGGTCGGTGACCTCGAGGCCCATCGTCATCGTGAATTCCTCCTGCGTCCTTCGACCGCCATCATGACGCCACCCGCGAGCACGGCCAACACGACGGCCCCGGCCGACGCTGTGGCGACGTTCTCAGCGCCCGGCCTGCCGAGCAGACGCACGATCGCCGTTGGCAGCGTCGGCGTTCCCGGCCGCGCGAGAAAGACGGACGCCCCGAACTCACCGATCGCGACGGCGAAGGCGAGGCCAAAGGCCGATGCGATCGCAGGTCGCAAGCGCGGGATGACGACGTGCCACATCGCCTGGAAGGGAGAGGCTCCGAGGGTGGCGGCGGCCGCGCTCTGGCGAGGGTCGAGGCTGTCGAGCGCGGGGGCGAGAATCCGCACGACGAGCGGGGTGGCGACGAGTGCTTGCGCCGCGACGAGCAGCGCGTACGTGCCCGCGTCGCCCCAACTGCGCATCGGCACCGCAAGCGCAACAAGAAGCCCGACGCCCACCACCACGGACGACACGGCGAGCGGGCCGACTGTGAGCGCCCGCACCCAGCGGGCCCGGGGGTGAAGGGCTGCCGCGATCACGGCCGCGGCGGCGACAGCAAAAGCGGTGATGGCGGCCGCGAGCGCGATCCACAGCGAGGTGACCACCGAGTCGCGCAGCGCGCTCGCGCCCGTGCCAAAGAGGTTGCGATACGCGTCGAGGGTGTACGTGCTGCCCACACGGACGGAACGGTGAACGAGCGCGGCGATTGGCAACAGCACAAGCGCGAGAGCAGGGGCAACGGCCACCGCGATGGCCGCAACGTTCGCCCTGCGCGCGCGGGGTCGCATGGGGGCCGCTTGCGTCGCGGCGCGCGCCGGGGCCCTGGTCATCACACTGACACCTGCGGCCACTGCCGCAACAAGGCAGGCCTGGATGAGGGCAATGAGTGCGGCGCTGCGGAGGTCGAAGAAGGCGGTGAGCTCGAGGTAGGCCGCCGTCTCGAGAGTCTGGATCCGGGTGCCCCCAAGGACAAGGACGATCGCGAAGGACGTGGAACAGAACAAGAAGGTGATGGCTGCCGCGCCGCCGACCGACCGACGCACAGCCGGCCAGATCACCCGCCGCGCCGCCTGCGCGGGAGAGGCGCCAAGAGTGCGCGCGGCCGCGACAAGTCGCTCATCAAGACCCTCAAGCGCGGGCCCCACTGTGCGCAACACGACCGCCACATTGAAGAAGGCGAGGGCAGCGACGATCGCAGGCAGCCCATGACGGGCACCAAGCGCGGGGAGCAGGTCCCGCTGGAGCGTGAGGAAGGCGAGAGCCACCACCACGGTGGGAAGCACAAAGGGGGCGGTGAGCGCCGCCGCGATGACGCGTGAGCCGGGCCAGCGTCGGCGGTAGAGGGCCCATGCGGCGGGAAGGCCCACCGCCAGGGTGAGTGCGGTGCCGGCGCCTGCCAGCCACAGCGTCGTCCCGGCCGCGTCGACGACGCTGCGAGCCGATACCCCGGCGCCGTCCTGCCCGCCTCCAAGGACGGCGCGCCGCACCGTGGCAAGCAGCGGCCACGCGAAGAAGACGCCTAAGAACACGACGGGGACCGCCGCGGCGATTGCCGCGACAGTCCCGCGCCGTGCGATGGGGGGCATGACGTCAGCGGCCCTCGATCACAATCTCGGTCCACTCGCGGAGCAAGCGGTCACGGTGTGCGTCGATATCCGCTGGGTCCATGACAACCGGGTTGTCGGACAGCGGTGCGAACTGCTCCCACTCGGCAGGGATCGTCGCCGTGGGGGAGATCGGGTAGACGTACATGCTGCCCGGGAGCGCGCTCTGCACCGTGTCGCTGAGAAGCCAGTCGACAACGGCCTTCGCGGCCTCCGGGTTCTCGGCGCCTTCCAGCACGCCCGCGTACTCGGTTTGGCGGAAGCACGTGTCGAGCAAGGCGGCGGTGGTCGGTTCTCCGTCGATCACCTCAGACGGCGGCGAGGAGGCGTAGCTGAGGACGATGGGGAAGTCGCCGCCGTAGTTGGGGGCGGAGAAATCGACAAAGTAGGTGTCCGACCAGCCGGCGGTCACCTTGAGGTCGTTGTCACGCAGCTGACGCCAATAGTCGGCCCACCCGTCCCCGTAGGTGTCGTACGTCGCGAGCAAGAGGGCAAGCCCCGGCGATGAGGTGGTGGGGTTCGAGACCGAGACCTTGCCGGCGTAGGCAGGGTCGAGGAGGTCATCGAGCGTTGTGGGCGCCGGGTTGTCCGCGCCAAAGGCGGCAAGGTCGATGTTGAAGCACACATCCGAGAAGTCGATGGCCGTCAGCTTGCCGTCAACGGACTCGACCGCCGCCGGGGAGACATAGTCCGCAAGCGCGCCCGAGGCGATCGCCCGTGACGCGAACGTGTTGTCGATGCCGTAGACGGCGTCACCCAGCGGAACACCAGCGGTGAGGGCGATCTGGTTCGTCAGCACACCCGCATCGCCAACGGGCTCGAAGGTGACATCAACGCCTGTGGTGGCGGTGAAGTCAGCGATCACCTCGTCAGGCAGCGCAAAGCTGTCATAGACGAGGACGGTGACGGAGCCGCCCGCCGCTGGGCCAGCGTCGGCCCCCGGGCTTGCTGCAGCAGCGGACGACGCCGGGGCGTCGCTGCCGCTCGAACACGCACCGAGCACCAACGCGCTCGCTGCGGCAACCGAAATGGCATATGTGATCTTCATGAGTCCTCCCATGTCAGGAGGGGACGAGACTCGACTCCCTACGCCGGTTCGAGCCGGATCAGGTTCGAGGGTCTGCGGCTTGTCCGCACTCTCAGCGCTCTTGCCTTGCGGCGAAGCGCTCCCCTGTCGTGTGCTGTCACCATACCCCGGTTGCACGAAAGGGGGTAAATCGCCTGCTACATCGGCTGAATGAGGTCTCTGATGCGTTCGAGCTCGGGCCGGTGCGTGAAGCGTGCATAGTCGCCGCGACGGTATCGCGTGAGGATGCCGGGCAGGCGCGCTGGCCAGAAGGCGGGCATGCGGGCGCGGGCGTCCTCAAAGGTTGACTTCTCTGCAAGAAGGTCGAGCGTCGCCTCGTTGGCTGGTGGCATCTGCGAGACGAGACGTTCGCGGAGCGCGCGAGCGCGGGCGGCGAGCACCTCGTAACGGCTGCGGCGTGCCTTCATCGCCACTCGAACTTGGCCCCACAGCGAACTGGGCGGCACGCCAATCTGGTTGGTGCCGTGGACGCGGTAGTCGATGAGCGGGGTGGTCTCGACCTCAAGAGTGCCGAGCGCCGCAGCGATGAAGGCAAGCCATTCGTCGTGGATGAAGCCGTCCGCAATGGGCAGAGCAGGTTCCAAGAGGTCGCGGGTCAGCATCGCCGTGGCACCCGTGATGATGTTGCGACGGATGAGTGCGGACGGGGCCTTGCCGTCGCGGATGGCGCTGAGCTCAGTGTCGCTCACGCCGTATGCCTCAAAGAGCGTGCGGCCGGTGGGTTCGCCATCACCATCGATGAGGCGAGCGTCCGTGAAGATCATCGCGCGCGGGCCCGCTGCGGCGAGCCGAGGGACGAGCGTTGCGGTCTTGGCCGGATGCCAGGCGTCGTCGTGATCCGAGAGTGCGATCACGTCTCCGGTGCAGGCGGCGAGGGTGCGGGAGAAGTTCGCGACAACGCCGCCCGCACGGTCGGTGAAAGCGATGCGGACTGTGCCGCCGCGCGGGTGCTCTGCAGCGATCGCGCGAATGCGGTCAACGGTGCCATCCGTGGAGCCGTCATCACCGACGACCACCTCGGTGACCGGGAGGTCTTGGTCGAGAATGCTGCGCAGCTGGACCTCGATGAAGTCGCCGCTGTTGTACGTGCAGAGGGCGACCGAGATGGTGGGGGCTGGCGTGGGTGGGGTCAT
>CAZRHL010000116.1:0-5641 GCA_964600005.1 uncultured Demequinaceae bacterium | reverse complement strand
CCAGCGTCGTCCCCAGCCAGCGTCGTCCCCAGCCAGCGTCGTCCCTTCCTGACGCGGGGATGCAGAAAGCCCGGACTCCATGAGGAGTCCGGGCTTTCGCGCTGTGGCGGTGACGGTGGGATTTGAACCCACGGAGGCTGTTAACCTCACACGCTTTCGAGGCGTGCTCCTTAGGCCGCTCGGACACGTCACCTTGCCCGGACGAGAATACCCGCCGGTGAGGTCCGCTCCAAACCAAAGCGAGCGTCGGCGTATGAGGGGAGTCAGCGTCGGGCGTCGAAGAAGTCCCGCAGGAGTGCCGACGTTTCCTCTTCCAAGACGCCAGAGACCACCTCCACCTTGGCTCCCAAGCGGGCGTCTCGCACCAAGTCCCAGCGGCTTCCGGTCGCGCCGGCACGCTCGTCCCACGCGCCGATGACGAGTCGCGGGATGCGGGCGGCGAGCACGGCCCCCGCGCACATCGCGCACGGCTCCAGGGTGACGACAAGGGTGTGGCCGTCGAGGCGCCACGATCCAGCGGCCGACGCTGCCTCGCGGAGGGCGAGAACCTCGGCGTGGGCGGTGGGGTCTGCGGTGAGTTCGCGCTGGTTGTGACCGCGCCCCACGACGTCTCCGGCGGGGGACAGCACGACGGCGCCGACGGGGACGTCACCGTGCGCGAGCGCCTCGCTCGCTTCTTCGAGAGCGAGGCGCATTGCCGCGTGATCGTCCATGCGAGTCAAACTAGCCGACCTGGGACCCGAGCACCTCCCGCGAGAGGCCCGCCGCGCTGTACCGTGTCCCTCATGCACCTGCACGTTGCCGATCACCCGCTCATCGACCACAAAGTCACCGTTCTGCGTGACAAGAACACCCCGTCGCCGACGTTCCGGCTGCTGGTCGATGAACTGGTCACCTTGCTGGCGTATGAGGCAACGCGACACGTGCGCGTCGAGGAGCGTCCCGTCGAGACGCCGCTCACCACCACCGTCGGCACTCGCATCGCAAACCCGACGCCGATCATCGTGCCGATTCTGCGCGCCGGTCTGGGCATGCTCGACGGCATGACCCGGCTGCTCCCGAGCGCAGAGGTGGGCTTCTTGGGCCTGCTGCGCGACGAGGAGACGCTCGAGGCCGTCACGTACGCGAACCGTCTCCCTGATGACCTCACGGGGCGTCAGGTGTTCGTCCTTGACCCGATGCTCGCAACGGGTGGATCGCTCGTTGCGGCGATCGAGTACGTGCTTGAGCGCGGCGCCACCGACGTGACGTGCGTGTGCTTGCTTGCCGCGCCCGAAGGGATCGAACACGTGCGCAAGGCCGTCGGTGAACGCGCCGACGTGACCGTGGTGGTCGCGTGCATCGACGAAAAGCTCAACGAGGTCGGCTATATCGTGCCCGGCCTCGGTGACGCTGGAGACCGTCTTTACGGCATCGTCTAGCGGTTGCGGTAGTTGCGCTCGCGCTCTTGCGCCTCGAGCCGACGCCGCAGTGTGCGGGCCGCGGCGGCGACAATGCCCACGGAGCCGCCGGCGAGATAGCTGCTGAGCGGGAGGGTGCGCCCTGCCGCCGCGAAGACAAGGGCGAGGGCGACGAGGACCGCCACGATGAGGGCGACGTCGCGGAAGAAGAGCTTCATGATGGGTGGCTCAGCCTGCGCACTGCGCGAGGTAGGCGTCGTTGATGCGCTTCTGCGCGGCGGGCTGCTCTGCCACGACCGCTGACGTGGTCTCTGCCGTGGCGAGGGCTTGCGTCTGGTCGATGAGCTTGCCGTAGGAGTTCACGTTGACGGCGATCTGGGCCATGCCGACGGCGTACAGCGTCCAGTAGTCCGAGAGCGTGCCGAGGTCGTCCGCAACGGAGCCTTCGGCGAGCTGCTGCGCGGCGTCGAGAGTGGCGATGTACGCGGTCGAGGCCTCCTCAGAGGAGGCGCCCGCCGTGTGGAGGTTGTCGATATCGCCTTCGGAGGCGCCCTGCGCCATGCCCTCGATGGTGGTGAAGAGGGTGTCGAGAGCCTCGGCGGCGGCCGGCGCGGCCTTGGCGGCGGCCTGCATCGCGTGGCAGAAGTCCTTGGGCTTGCCCGGAGCGGCGGAGGGGTCCGATCCGCTGTCGGTGGTGCATGCACTGACAAGGAAGGCCACGGCAAGAGCGAGGGAGGCGACACGTTTCACGGGCCTAGTGTGGCGCGAGTGCGGGCATGAGGCAAAGTCCAGGGCGTTGTCAGACCCTCGCGAGACCATAGATGTGTCCTGTCCACCGCAGGAGGAGAAGTCTTAACAGGTCCGCGGTCTTCGTCCACACGACACGCCGAGTTGTACACACGCTACTCACAGTTTCGTGCACAAGACCACTACATCTAGTGGTAGGCCTCACAGATCAACTCCATATGTAGTGGTTTCGCGTTGCGTTGGCGGTAGAAAAGTTGTACCGTCGAATTAGCGCTCGAGCAGGTTGCGGGCGACCACGACCCCCGCAACCAGCTCGAGTTGACAAGACTTGAACAAACCCCAGCAATAACCCCACGTAAGTGCGGTCCACACCCCTTCCGGCCCTTGGGCCACTGTCCTCGAAGGAGCATCGTGACGATCACGGAGAACCACGCGGCTGATGTCAATGACGACGTAGCCGCCGCCGTCGCCGACGCCAACCCGCAGCGCAGCGGTATTCACGTCACCAAGCGCGATGGGACGCGCGAGCCGTACAACGCGGACCGCATCAACAAGGCGATTGAGAAGGCGGCCGCTGGTCTGCCGGATCAGATCTCCATCACCACTCAGGTGGCTTCTGAGCTCGCGATCACGCTCTTTGACGGCATCACCACCGAGCAGCTCGATGAGGCTGCCATCGGTGTGGCTGTCCAGAATGTGAAGGACGACCCCAACTTCGACATCGTCGCCGCACGCCTGCTGCGCAAGGTCATCTACAAGCGGGTGCTTGGTGGCTTCGACACCGACCTTGAGCTCGCATTGCTTCACCAGGCACGCTTCCCTGGCTACATCCGTGACGCTGTGGAAGAGGGCCTGCTCGACGAGCGCCTCGTCACCCACTTCGACCTTGACGCTCTCGCCGCTGCGATCGACCACCAGCGCGACGACAAGCTCAAGTACATCGGCACCATCACGATGCGCAACCGCTACATGATCACCGACCGCCACGGCAAGGCGCTTGAGGTGCCGCAGTACTTCTGGATGCGGGTGTCAATGGGTCTCGCCCTCAACGAGGAGGACCCGACCGCCGTCGCTCTGCAGTTCTACGACAAGATCTCGAACCTCGACTACCTGCCCGCCGGCTCGACCCTCGTCAACGCGGGTACGTCCTACCCGCAGCTGTCCAACTGCTTCGTCATGCAGATGGAAGACGACATGGACCACATCGCCAAGACGGTGGGCGACGTCATGTGGCTCACCAAGGGCACCGGCGGCATCGGTCTGTCCGTCACCAAGCTGCGGTCCGAGGGTTCGCCCATCAAGTCGAACAACACGACGTCTACGGGTCCCATCCCGTTCATGCACACCATCGACTCGACGCTGCGCGCCGTGTCCCGTGGCGGCAAGAAGTTCGGTGCTCTGTGCTTCTACATGGAGAACTGGCACATGGACTTCCCCCAGTTCCTCGACCTGCGCCAGAACTCGGGTGACCCGTACCGCCGTACGCGCACGGCCAACACCGCGGTGTGGATCTCCGACGAGTTCATGAAGCGCGTCCAGAACGATGAGGACTGGTACCTCTTCGACCCGGCCGAGACGCCCGACCTCGTCGAGCTCGTTGGCTCTGAGTTCTCCAAGCGCTACGCCGAGTACATCGCGCTGGCCGAGGCCGGCAAGATGCGCACCTTCAAGAAGATGCGCGCTCGCGAGCAGTACAAGTCGATCCTCATCATGCTGCAGACCACGTCGCACCCCTGGCTGACGTGGAAGGACACCATCAACCTGCGTGCCCTCAACACGAACACCGGCACCATCCACCTGTCCAACCTCTGCACCGAGATCTGCTTGCCTCAGGACCGCGAGAACATCGCCGTCTGCAACCTCGCCTCGATCAACCTGTCGGCTCACTACATCGACGGCAAGATCGACTGGGAGCGCATGCGCACCTCGGTCCGCCTCGCTGTGCGTCAGCTCGACAACCTCGTCGACATCACGCTGTCCTCGGTGCCTGAGTCGGAGCACGCGAACCGCGAGAACCGCGCGATCGGTCTTGGCGTCATGGGATTCACCGACATGACAGAGAAGATGGGCCTCGCGTACGAGTCGGAAGAGGCCTACGACCTCATCGACGAGATCATGGAGTTCATCTCGTACCACGCGATCGACGAGTCGGCAGATCTTGCCCGCGAGCGTGGTTCGTACACGAACTTCGAGGGTTCCGGTTGGTCGCAGGGCCTGGTGCCCTTCGACACGATCGACCGCGTCGAGAAGGACCGTGGCGTGCCGGTGGCGGTCAACCGCACGATGCGCCTCGACTGGGACACGTTGCGTGAGAAGGTCAAGGGCGGCATCCGCAACGCCACCCTGATGGCGGTTGCGCCCACCGCGTCGATCGGCCTTGTCGCCGGCACCACGCCGGGCTTCGACCCGCAGTTCTCGCAGATCTTCTCGCGTGCCACGTCGTCCGGAAAGTTCCTTGAGGTCAACACCAACCTGGTGCGCGACCTGCAGGAGATCGGGCTGTGGGAGCAGGTCAAGGATGATCTGCTCGCGGTTCAGGGCGACCTGTCGCTCGTTGAAGAAGTGCCGGACCACCTGAAGGAGGTCTACAAGACCTCGTTCCAGCTCTCGCCGTACGCCTTCATTGAGGTGGCTGCGCGTGCCCAGAAGTGGATTGACCAGGCGATCAGCCGCAACATCTACCTCGAGGACCGCGACGTCGACAACATGATGGCGTTGTACCAGGCGGCCTGGGAGCGTGGCGTCAAGACCACGTACTACCTGCACGTGAAGCCGCGCCACACTGCCGAGCAGTCCACCGTCCGCGTCAACAAGACCGAGCGTCTCACCACCCACGGCACCGCCGCGGGTGCAGGCGTCGCGTCGAAGCCCACCGCTGCCGCTCCGGCAAAGCGTGGCTTCGGTGGATTCGGCGGAGCGAAGAAGGGCTTCGGTGCCGCAGCGCCGGCCTCCGCCGCTCCCGCCGCACCGGTCGAGGCTGACGCCCCCGCTGAGGCACCTGCCGAAGCGAAGCAGGAGGTGGAGATCGTTGCCGAGGCCACCACGGCCGAGGCTCCCACCACGACGCGTTCGATCGCTGTCGCTCCGTCGACGGTGATGTCAGCACTGGCGGCTCAGGCGCTTGCGCCGGCCCCCAGTGAGCAGCCCCAGCTGCCGCCGACGTCGCTGCCGGAGACCAACCCTGCCCCCGAGGCTCAGGAGGCGGTCGACGAGGCCGTCAACGAGACCTTCGATGAAACAGCGGCGGAGGCTCCTGCGGGCGCAACCGTCCTCGAGGTGATCGGCTCGACCGTGACCTCGCCTGATGGCGACACCGAGATGGTCGGTGGGGTGGCATGCCCCGTTGACCCGATGGAGCGCCTCCAGTGCGAGTCCTGTCAGTAGTCGCGTCGACCGCGTAACGAATTGACAGAAAGAAGGCAATGATGGCCATTCTTGGCTCCGGCGTGCAGGACGGCCTGCTGCTAAAGCCGGTCACGTACAAGTGGGCGATG
>CAZRHL010000115.1:4710-5658 GCA_964600005.1 uncultured Demequinaceae bacterium | reverse complement strand
ATGAAGATGTCCATCTTTAGAAGATGAAGCCCGTCACGAGGCCGAGGAGCGCAAGCACCTCAACGAACGCGACACCCAGGAACATCGTGGCGCGCAGCATGCCAGCAGCCTCGGGCTGACGGGCCATGCCCTCGACGGTCTTACCGATCAGGATTCCCAGACCGATGCCGGGGCCCAGGGTGGCGATGCCATAGCCAATCGTGGCGATGTTGCCGCTCACCTCAGCGAGAGTGGTGGTGTCCACAGTGCTTCCTTCCGTGTTGACGTAACCGGGGTGGCTACGCAGATTAGTGCTCGTCCTCGAGCGACAAGTTGATGTAGACGGTTGACAAGATGGTGAAGACGTACGCCTGAAGCAGCGCGACGAAGATCTCGAACAGCGTGAACGCGAGGCCAGCGGTGAAGGACAGCACGCCCACACCCTTCATCGCGCCGGAGGCTTCGAGGAAGAAGTAGTGGGTCGCCGCAAAGCACAGCACGAGCAGCATGTGGCCGGCGATCATGTTGGCCGCGAGTCGTAGGGCGAGAGTTGCCGGACGCAGGATGAAGACCTGCAAGAACTCGATGGGAGTCAGCAGAATGTAGATCGGCTTCGGCACGCCCGGGGGGAACAGGTTGGCTTTGAGGAAGCCGCCGACGCCGTGCTTGCGCACGCCCTCGCCGAGGTACATGACGTACACCCACAGCGCCATGATGAGCGGCAGGCCGATGAGCGACGTTCCAGCAATGTTGAGGAACGGGATCACACCGGTCAGGTTGAAGAACACGATGGCGATGAAGAGCGTCGACATGAACGCGACGTACTTCTTGGCACGCTCCTCGCCCATGATCTGTTCGATGATCTGCACGCGCACGAAGTCGACGATCATCTCGACGATGGACTGACCGCGTGAAGGAACGATCTTGGCGTTGCGGGTGACGATCCAGAAGAGGCTGATGAGCACGATG
>CAZRHL010000115.1:0-4700 GCA_964600005.1 uncultured Demequinaceae bacterium | reverse complement strand
CGACAACGCGGTCGAGCGTGATGCGGTTGAACTCGAAGATGGTGCCGCCGAAGAGCAATGCTTCGGGGTCAAGCTCACCAATGCTGGGGGCGTGGAAACCGTCCGTCGAGAAGAGCCACTCAAAGAAGTTGCGCGACGCACCTTCGGAGTCGCCCGGCTCAGACGTGGTGAGCACGCTGGCAGCCAAATTCAGCACTCGCTTCTCTCCCAGAAATGGCGGCAAGGCGCGCACACATGGCGCCTGCGTCTGTGTGGAACTGGTGGCAAGCCTAACCTATGCGGAGCCCGTCTCTGAACTGGATCCGGTGTAAGAAATGCGTGCTTGCTTCACAGCCCGCAGGTCGACACCGAGCGTTGCCACCACAGCGACGATCGCAACGATGCCGAAGGTCGGCCGATGTAGGGCATCTACCTGCGCAAGTGCCAGAAGTCCCACGACGATGACGACCATTTTGGCGAGCCACGATCCACCCACGTAGGTGGCGAAGACATGCGGCTCTTTTCGATAACCGAGGATCATCGCCGCCTGCGTGACAAGACCCGAAATGGCCGCGACGGCCACCGCGGCGAACGCACCCCACACGCCGGCCGCCCCCGCGACGATTCCGCCGACGACGCCACCGACGATCGCGATCGCGCCAAGCACGATGCCCGTCACGCGCAATGCCCAGCGGTATGCCGCGCCTTCTGCTTCGTGAGCCTCAGCCACGTTCTGCCTCCTGTTGTGTACTCGCCTTGTCGGCGACGCCTCGCCCGGAATCTTCTCCAGCACCAGCATCATCCCCAGCCGCAGCGTCGGCATCGTCCACATGCGTGGAGCCGCTGATGTTGTGCCACACGCGAACCACAAGGCGCCTCACCCCAGGCGAGAACGTGACCGCGGATGCGACAAAGGTGCCGATGATGAGAACTGCGAGTCCCCACCGCATGCGCATGAACACGAGCGACACGGCCGACGCTGACAACACGAGCGTCCACAGCCACAGGACGAACACGGCCCAGCGGTGCGAGTGGCCAAAACGCAAGAGGCGGTGGTGAAGATGGTGAGCGTCGGGCTTGAAGGGTGACTGCCCGCGACCAAGGCGGCGGAAGAAGGCAAGTCCCATGTCGATGAGCGGCACGGCCACCACGGCGAGCGGCAGGATGATCGGCAGGAACGCGGGGATCTGCTCGCGCTGGCTCACAAGGCTCGGGTCGATCTGACCGGTCACGGTGATGGACGCTGCCGCGAAGGTGAGGCCGAGCACCATCGAGCCGGAGTCGCCCATGAAGATGCGCGCCGGATGCACGTTGTGCGGGAGGAAGCCAAGGCAGGCGCCCACCATGACGGCGACGATGACGGTCGCCAGCGACGAGTAGTCGCCTGGCGATGCGCCGCGCGCGATGACGTAGGAGTAGACCATGAAGGCGCCGCCGCCGATGGCGACAACGCCCGCGGCGAGACCATCGAGTCCATCGACAAAGTTCACCGCGTTGATCGCGAGGACGGCGATGACGACGGTCGCGATGAGAGACAGGTAGGAGTCACCGATCGTGCGGCCACCGATGGGCAACGCGACCAGCTGGATGCCACCCCATGCCATGAGGAGAGCCGCAAGAATCTGACCCGCGAGCTTCGCCATCCAGTCGAGGTCCCACACGTCGTCAGCGACACCGATCGCGCACACGAGCGCCGCACCGCCGAGCACAGCCCACGCGGAGTTCGAGACTTCGAAGACGCGCGACAAGAACGGCACCGTGGACGCCACCACAAGTCCTGCGGCGAGCCCAAGGAAGATCGCAACGCCGCCTAGCCGCGCCGTCGGCACCACGTGGACGTCGCGTTCACGCACAGCGGTCACCGCCCCCAGACGAATCGCGAGGTGGCGCATGACAGGCGTGGCGACGTACGTGACAAGCGCCGAGATGACGAGGAGCGCGAGGTAGACCTTCACTCGGCGGCTCCATCGTCAAAGGCGTCAACGCCGGCGATCTCCACGAGGCGCTCCCAGGCCACTCCCCCGTCGCGCACCACCGTGAGGGCGGAACCGGTTGCGTCGACGATGGTCGATGCACTGCCGAGCGGGCTGTCGCCACCGTCGAGGTACACCGACACCGCAGTGCCAAGCTGCTCCTGTGCATTGTCTGCGGTCGTGGCAGGCGGCTCGCCCGTGCGGTTGGCGCTCGTCACGGCGAGTGGGCCGGTCCGTGCGAGCAACGCGAGCGCGGCGCCGTGGTCAGGAACGCGCAAAGCGACAGTCCCGTGGGTCTCGCCCAGATCCCACGCGAGGCTCGGCTGGGCCTTCACGATGACGGTGAGCGGCCCCGGCCACAACGCCTCCATCAGCGCGCGGGCGCTGGCCGGCACGTCGATGGCGAGTCCGTCGACGGTCTGGATCGACGGGATCAAGACCGGTGGGGGCATCTGCCGATCCCGGCCCTTTGCCAGCAGCACCCTCTCCACCGCATCCGGGTTGAAGGCGTCAGCGCCGACGCCATAGACCGTGTCGGTGGGCAGCACCACTACCTCGCCGCGAGACACCGCGTGAACAGCGGCATCGATCGACGGGCCCCACGTGGCGGGATCGAAGCAGGGCAGAATCACGCCCCTTAGTCTGTCACGCGCGCCGAGCGAGAAGGATGCGATCGAGCCCGGCGAGGTCAGGCACCGTCGTCGCACCGAAGAATCCGCCGTGTTCTTCGAGCGCCGCAACTGCATCCGCACCCTGGCTCGATGAGTGCTCCATGACGAAAGTGCCACCAGGCTTCAGCAGCCGGTGAGCGGCCGCCATCACTGCACGCGGAACGTCCAGGCCGTCCATTCCGCCGCCAAACAGAGCGGCGTCGGGATCGTGGCGCGCCTCGGGCTGGGTCGGCGCTTCATGGGGTGGCACATACGGCGGGTTCGAGACGACGACGTCCGCCTTGCCCTCCGCCGACGCCAACACTGCTGCGTCCGTCACGTCGCCTTCCACCACGGTGAGGCGCGCCCTGGCCTCACTCGGCAGGGCGTCGGCATTGCGGTGCAGCCATGCGATTGCCTGTGGTTCGCGTTCGAGCGCGATGACGTTCGCTGTCGCCACCTCCGTCACCACGCTGAGAGCGATCGCCCCGGACCCGGAGCACAGGTCGATGACCAGCGGGGACGCATCCTCCGGCGGGAGGCGAAGAGCGGCATCGATCGCCACCTGGGCCACAATCTCGGTCTCAGGGCGAGGAACAAACACTCCCTCCCCCACCTCAAGCTCGAGAAAGCGGAAGCCAGCAACCCCGGTGATGTGTTGGAGCGGCTCTCGGCGGCGCCTGCGTGCGGTGAGAGCGTCGATCCTGGCGACCACAGCGTCGGCGGCCGACGCGCCGGTCACCATGCCAGTGCGGACGTCACTCGTGGACAGACCTGCGGCATGGGCGACCAAGATGACAGCGTCGGCGTCGGGACTGTCGATGCCTGCCTCGCGCAATCCCGCCGCGCATCGCGCCACGACATCGGCGAGAAGCTGCGCCACGCCTCAGTCCTCGGCGGCGGCCAAGCGAGCGGCCTCGTCGGCGTCGATCGCCGACTGGATGACCGGGCCGAGGTCGCCCGCGAGGACCTGGTCGAGGTTGTACGACTTGTAGCCGGTGCGGTGATCCGCGATGCGGTTCTCAGGGAAGTTGTAGGTGCGGATGCGCTCGGAGCGGTCGACCGTGCGCACCTGTGATTTGCGCATGTCCTGCGCCTCAGCCTCAGCCGCTTCGCGCTGCGCCGCCAACAGGCGAGCGCGCAGAATGCGGAAGGCTGACTCCTTGTTCTGGAGCTGGCTCTTCTCGTTCTGGCAGCTCACCACGATTCCGGTGGGGATGTGTGTGAGGCGCACGGCGGAGTCGGTCGTGTTGACGGACTGGCCACCGGGACCAGACGAGCGGAACACGTCGACGCGCACATCATTGGGGTCGATCTCGACCTCGGAGACCTCTTCGACCTCGGGGTAGACGAGCACACCCGCGGCGGACGTGTGAATGCGGCCCTGCGACTCCGTTGCCGGCACGCGCTGAACGCGGTGAACTCCGCCCTCGTACTTGAGGTGGGCCCACACGCCGTCCTCTGGCTGAACTGTTCCCGCCGCCTTGACGGCGAGCGAGACGTCCTTGTAGCCCCCCATATCGGTGTGGACGGCCTCAAGGATCTCGGTCTTCCACCCTTTGCTTTCCGCGTACTTCATGTACATCTTCAGCAGGTCACCCGCGAACAGGGCCGACTCTTCGCCGCCTTCGCCGGACTTGATCTCGATGATCGCGTCACGAGCGTCATCGGGATCACGCGGAATGAGAATGCGGCGCAAGGTTTCGGTTGCGGCGTTCAGTGCCTGTTCAAGAGCGGGCACTTCACTCGCGAACTCGGGGTCGGCGTCGGCCATCTCCTTGGCTGCCGCCAAGTCATCGGCTGCCGTCGCCCACGCGCGATGCGCCGCGACAACCCGGCCGAGTTCCGCGAACCGCCGCCCGAGCGTGCGGGCGCGACCCGTGTCTGCGTGCACAGACGGGTCGGCGAGCTGACGCTCGATGTCGGCGTACTCCGCCAGCAAGGGCTGGACGGCTGCGAATGCTTCGGCCACGTTGTCGCGGCGTCCCAGCGCTTAGTTCGTCTTGCCGTAGCGCTTCTCGAAGCGCGCGACTCGACCACCGGTGTCCATGATCTTCTGCTTGCCCGTGTAGAACGGGTGGCAGGCCGAGCAGACCTC
>CAZRHL010000114.1:0-5675 GCA_964600005.1 uncultured Demequinaceae bacterium | reverse complement strand
GTGTCCGAGGGGGGACTTGAACCCCCACGCCCTATACGGGCACTAGCACCTCAAGCTAGCGCGTCTGCCAATTCCGCCACCCGGACAAGTGGCCCCGAACGCCTTGGGGAGGCGCTCAAGTGCGACGGCAACTCTAGCACGGAGATTGGGGCCCGGACGCACATTCCGCGCAAGTCCGGGCCCCAGTCGTCAGGTGAACAGACTCACGCCTCCGGGCCCGATCAGCAGCGCGGCAATGATGAGCAGAATGCCCCAGAGAATCTGTCGCTGGAACAGTCGCACGATGCCGATGATGCCGACAATCACGCTAATAATCCACAGAATGGCGTCCCACATGATGGTCCTCCTAGGTGTTTTCTTGCGTGCAGTTTCGAAAACCCGAGGTCGCGTCGGCGCATTCCCGATTCGCACGATTTCTCTCAAGAACGTGCGTCATTCAGGTCAAGAACTCCTCCAGTGTGACAAGGCTCATCTCCGCGTCGAGCCTGGTCAATCGCGGTCCTAGGCCTCCTCGGGACCTATGGCCCCGCGTCCCTGGCCTCGCCGTGGCTAGCGTCGAATCGTGTCAATGTCGACAGGAGGCGGTCATGGCCACGTATCTGTATCTGTCGGTTATCCCCGAGGCTCTTGTGGCGTCGATGTTGCCGCCCGACGACTTCGGTTCGTATTACGCGATCGGCTCGGCTAAACGATCTCGCGGGCAGGCGATCTTCTTCTCAGTGGATCGAGACAAGCTCGACCCCACTGCATTCGCCCTCGATGACATCGAGACGCGTTGTGTTCCCCATGCGGATGGCAGCCCCAAGCTTTCGATCTACTTGGCGATCTATCGTGTGCTCGAGAGGGTCCCGCGCGCGGCGCTCACCGCACTCCATCTCGCCACCGATGACGGGCGGGTGCTCACCCTCGACCCCGCTGAGTGGGTGCCCGACGGAGAGAGCCGCGCACACCTCTATCAAGAGTTCTGTCCCGTCACTCCACGCATCGTGTCCCGACTCAACCCCGGTGACTTCGCGGCGTCGATCACGGATCCCGCGCACCACGTCCACGTACCGCGCATCGTGTTCGCCGAACTCACCCTCGGCAACCTCAAGAACAACCCGGATCACGCGGACGTCGACAACCTGCCGTATCCCAATATCGGCCACTTGCGCGATTGCCTCCGTGAGCTTGCCTTTGGCCCGGAGAAGGCGACGAAGACAGTGCTGCGGCAGATGACCGAGGAGGTGCTCTACCGCACGATCCGCAATGGCTTCTTCGTCGGTGACGCCGATGGCATCACCGCATTCCCCCTGCCCAGCCGCGATGCGCTTGAGCGCGAGCATCTCGCGTGGTGGCGCTCCGCCCAGACCACTTTCGGCCACTAGCGCCATCGAGGAAAGGTAACCGTCATGCCTGTCTGGTTCTGGATCGTCCCGATTGCCTCAATCGTGGCGCTCGGTGCCGCCTATGGGTTCTTCCGCCAAATGATGAAGGAGTCCGAAGGCACGGAGACGATGGCCACCATCGCCGCCCACGTCCGTGCTGGCGCAGTTGCGTACCTCAAGCAGCAGTACAAGGTGGTCGGCACGGTGCTGCTCGCGCTCACCGGTGTGTTCTGCGTGCTCGCCTACGTGCTGAAGATGCAGAACCCGTGGGTGCCGTTTGCCTTCCTCACCGGTGGCTTCTTCTCTGGCCTTGCCGGCTTCATCGGCATGCGGACAGCCACCTACGCCTCCGCGCGCACCGCCAATGCGGCACGGCATTCGCTCAACCATGGCCTGCGCGTCGCGTTCCGCTCGGGCGCCGTCATGGGCCTCACCGTGGTGGGCCTCGGTCTGCTCGACATTGCGATCTGGTTCTGGGTGCTCACGAGCTTCTACGGCACCGAGGACTCCCATCAGGTGGTTGTCATCACCACCACGATGCTCACCTTCGGCATGGGCGCCGCCGTGCAGTCTCTCTTTGCTCGTGTCGGTGGCGGCATCTTCACCAAGGCGGCCGACGTCGGCGCAGACTTGGTCGGCAAGATCGAGGCTGGCATTCCGGAGGACGATCCGCGCAACCCCGCGACGATCGCCGACAACGTGGGCGACAACGTCGGCGATGTGGCCGGCATGGGCGCCGACCTGTACGAGTCGTACGTCGGAGTGATCCTCGCCTCGGCAGCACTCGGCGCGGCTGCGTATGCGACAGCTGGGGCCGACATTCAGCTGAAGGCCGTCATCACGCCGATGGTGATCGGCGCACTCGGAACGCTGCTCTCCGTCGTCGGCGTATTCTTCGTTCGCACGGGCGAAAAGGCCTCTCAGAAGCAGCTCCTCGGTTCCCTTGCACGCGGCATCAACGGCGCCGCCGTCATGATCGCCGTCCTGTCGATCATCGTGATGTGGGCAATGGGCCTCGACAACCTGTGGGGCTTGTGGCTCGCCCTCCTCGTCGGTCTGCTCACCGGCATCGCGATCGGTCGCGCGGCCGAGTACTTCACCTCCCAGGGCTACTCCCCCACCCAGCGCATCGCCTCGGCGTCGAAGACGGGCCCCGCGACCGTCATCATCGGCGGCGTCGGCGAGGGAATGCTCTCCGTCGCCTTTCCCGTCCTGTCGGTGGTGACCGGCACGGCGCTCGCGTACTTCTTTGGCTCCGAGTTCGAGTTCTCGACGTCCACCATGAGCATGGGACTCTACGGAGTCGGCATCGCCGCCGTCGGCATGCTGTCGACTCTTGGCATCACTCTTGCGACGGACGCCTACGGACCTATCGCCGACAACGCGGGTGGCAATGCCGAGATGTCGGGCCTGCCTCCTGAGGTGCGCGAGCGTACCGACGCCCTTGACTCGCTCGGCAACACGACGGCGGCCACAGGCAAGGGCTTCGCCATCGGATCGGCTGCCCTCACCGGTATCGCTCTGCTTGCGTCCTACCTCGAGGAAGTGAAGATCGGCATCTCCCACGTGCTCGAACGCGGCAGCGACTACAGCTTCCCCAACGGCTCGACGCTTGCAGCGGACGCGCAGGAGATGCTGCAGTCGCTGAGTCTGATGGAGATGATGGAACGCTACGAAGTGGTGCTCATCAACCCGAAGGTGATCGTCGGCATGTTCGTGGGCGCGATGCTCGCCTTCGTCTTCTCCGGCATCACGATGAAGGCGGTGGGTCGCGCGGCCGGGCAGATGGTCGACGAGGTGCGCCGCCAGTTCAGGGAGATGCCCGGCATCATGAACGGCACTCAGGACCCCGACTACGCCCAATGCGTCTCGATCTCGACGCGTGCGGCTCAGCGAGAAATGATGGTGCCCTCGATTCTCGCGATCGCGGCACCTGTTGTCGTCGGTCTCATCTTCGGTGTTCCCGGCGTCCTCGGCCTGCTCGCCGGCGCCGCCGCAACGGGCTTCTCGCTGTCGATGTTCATGGCGAATGCTGGCGGTGCCTGGGACAACGCGAAGAAGTACATCGAGGAAGGCCACCACGGAGGCAAGGGTTCGGATTCCCACAAGGCCGCCGTCATCGGCGACACTGTGGGCGACCCGTTCAAGGACACCTCCGGTCCGGGACTCAACATTCTCGTCAAGCTGATGTCGATGGAGGCGATCGTCGTTGCCGGCGTCACCGTCTCGGTGCACTTGGTCTAGGCGCAACGAGGCCGCGCACGCCAGCCGCCCGGCGGCGTTGCGCACCCCGCGCCACGTAGGCTGTGGTACATGGGTGCGGAACAGCTGCGTTTTGAGACGACGATCGGCGTTGAGGTCAAGGGCGAGACGTGGAGCTGCATCGAGATCCCTGGCTCCGCTGAGTTCTTTGGCACGGGCAAGGCGGTGAGAGTCGACGCCCTTGTCGACGAGGTCGCACTTGACAACGTGGGGGCCATGGTGACCGGCACAGGAGGGCACATGGTGTCCCTCAGCGCCAAGGTCCGCAAGGCGCTCGGCAAAGACATCGGTGACGCCGTCACTGTCACCATCGCCACGCGCTGATTCGGTCGCCTGACCCGATGCGTCAGGTGTCCCCTGTGATCGAGGCCAGCGGATCGCCTCGATCCGCCAGCAGGTCGACGACCTCGTGGTGCTCCAGCTGGGAAAGACCGCTCTGTCCTAGTTCGTCCCACGTGCGTGGGCACGCGACCCACGGACGAAGTCGGCCACGCAATGAGTACGGGGCGACGGTGGATTTCGATGCCCGATTCTGACTCCAGTCGATGAGCACTCTGCCCGCGCGCGCCGCGTTGCTCATCGTGGCAGTGACAGTGCGTGCGTTGGCGCTGGCCAAGCCGCCTGCGATGTCGCGCACCCACTCGGTCACCTCGTCGGACGACCGCTTCTGGTCAAGTGCCCCATAGACGTGAATGCCCTTCGAGCCGCTTGTGACGGGGACAGACTCGACACCTTCCTCCGCGAGCGCCTCACGGACCGCGAAAGCGATCTCAGCGACGGCGCTCAGGTCAAGCCCCGCATCGGGGTCGAGGTCGATCACCACCCGATCTGGATTGAGGTGCTTGCCACGTGCTCCGTATCGCCACTGCGGAACGTGGAACTCGAGCGCGCCTCTTTGGACGAACCACACGACGGAGGAGAGGGTGTCAAGAAGTGGATAGCGGTTTGTGTGGTCGCGGTGACGGAGACTTCGGGCGGTCATCCATGACGGCGCATCGTCATCGAGGTTCTTGTGGAAGAAGGTCTCCCCCGGCTTTCTTGCGGTGCCGACGCCGTCGATCCATCGCTTGCGCGTTGCCGGTCTTCCCTGCGCATGGCGCAGCAGATGCGGCGCGACCTGCGTCACGTAGTCGATCACTCCCGCCTTGGTGAGACCCGTCGAGGGGTACATCACTTTGTCGAGGCTCGTGAGACGGATGCGGTGTCCGTCGATGGTGCGTGTTGTGGGGGCAGCCATCTGTCCATCGTGAGCGCTGTCGCGGCACGGCGCAATCACTGGAAATCGCGACTCTTGCTCGGCACTTTGAGGCTGAGCGGTGCCATGTGCTCTGCTACCAGGTTGGTTGCACCGTCGGCGCGTTCGATCATGCCACGGATCACCAATGCCGGCGATTGGCGCGCCACGGCCTGATGCCGTCGCCACACGGCCGGAGAGCACACGATGTTGAGAAAGCCGGTCTCGTCCTCAAGAGAGATGAAGGTGACTCCCTTCGCGGTGCCTGGCCTTTGACGGTGCGTCACCACCCCCGCAACGGAAATGCGTCGTTGTGGCTCGTGAGCAAGCACCTCGGCCACCGTGAGCACCCCGTTGCGGGTGAGGTTGTCTCTGACAAAAACTGTGGGATAGCGGTCCACTGACACTCCATGCGCCCATACGTCTGCCATTGCTTCTTCCACTTCACTCATGCCCGGGAGGGTTGGTGCCTGAACTCCTGGTACGACATGGGGCAAGGTGTCCGGACCCTCGAGAGCGATAAGGCCCGCGGCCCAGAGCCCTTCACGTCGGGAGATGCCGAAGCTCTCGAGCGCTCCCGACGTTGCAAGGGCCTCCCACTGCGCGGTCGTGAGAGCGCGGGTGCCGATGCTGTCGTCAGGAATGGCGTCCCCGCGCGCGATCGCTTCCGCACGCCGCAATGCACCCTGGAAGCCTCCGGGGCGCACGCGCACGCGTCGCGCCATGTCATGGAGCGACGTGAACGGACGCTGAGCTCGCGCATCGACGATGGCCTGAGCGGCCTCTACCGCCGCTTTCGCGTCGGCGAGCAA
>CAZRHL010000113.1:3376-5844 GCA_964600005.1 uncultured Demequinaceae bacterium | reverse complement strand
CTCCCTGTACCTCCGTATGAAAGGCCGCTCGTGGCCCCCCTACTTTTCAGCCTTGGGCGCGGCAGCGCGCGCCGTCCTTTCGTGGTGATCGCCGCCTGGCTTGTTGCGCTGGGCGCCACCGCTGGGGCGTACCTGACCGTTGGCGGCACCCTTGCCGACTCCTTCTCCATTCCGGGCATCGAAACCGAGCGGGTGACCGAGGACCTCGCCCTCAAGCTCCCCGAACTGAGCGGTGGCAACGCTCGCGTCGTCTTCAGCACGAACGACGGCAGCCCGTTCACCGATGCACAACAGCAGCAGGTGGCCGCAGCGCTCGCCGCAGCATCGGAGCTTGAGACGGTGACCGGCGCTCTCGACCCGTTCGCCCTCCAGGCACAGCGCGACGAACAGGCTCTCCAGCTCGCACAGGCACCCGAGCAGATCGCCGCCGTCAAGGAGCAGCTGGCTGCAGGCGAGGCCGAGCTTTCCGCGGGCCAGGAACAGCTCGACGCCGCCATCGCCCAGGCACAGGCCGCGGGCATGTACGACGCTGCCGCTGAGCAGTTCGCGCAGCAGCAGGCGGCGATCGACGCGGGGGCTGCAGAACTCGAGGCCGGCAAGCAGGAACTCGCCATCCAGGAGCAGGCGCTCGCGCTTGGCACTGAACTCGCGGGCTACGCCCAGGAGATCCGCACCGTGTCGCAGGACGGCTCCACCGCACTCGCCGCCCTCACGTTCGTTGAGCAGGCGTACGCCCTCACACCAGAGGACAAGCAGGCCGTCATCGAGACGATCTCCGCGATGCCGATTGAGGGCGTCACCGCGGACTTCTCGGCTGAACTCACCACTGACGTCTCGGGCGTGCTCGGCATCGGCGAGGTCGCTGGCGTGCTCATCGCGTTCCTTGTCCTCACGATCATGATGCGCGCGGCGCTGCCTTCGGTGCAGCCGCTCATCACGTCCGTCATGGGTGTCGGGGTCGGCGTCGCAACCGCCCTCGCCTTTTCCGGTGTTGTCGAGATGCAGTCGGTCACCCCAGTGCTCGGCATCATGCTCGGCCTTGCCGTCGGCATTGACTACTCCCTCTTCATTCTCAACCGCCACCGCACGCAGATGCGTCAGGGCATGGACCTCCACGAATCTGTGGGCCTTGCCAACGGCACTGCAGGAAACGCGGTCGTGTTTGCGGGTTCGACCGTCATGGTCGCCCTGCTCGCCCTCAACGTCACGGGAGTGCCCTTCCTCGGCATCATGGGCACTGTCGCCGCGTTCTGTGTGGCTGTCGCCGTGGCGAGCGCCATCACGCTCACCCCTGCCCTGCTCGGCCTCATCGGCCCCCGCGTGCTTGGTCGCAAGGCTCGTGCCTCGATCGCCACAGCCAAGCCGGAGGCCCCCATCACGCCGATGCGACGCCTCACGTCCGTCGCCGCAGGCCTCGGCTCGGTTCTCGCCTTGCTCGTGATCGCGATTCCATCGCTGTCGATGCGCCTCGGCCTCCCCGACGGCACGCAAGAGCCGCAGGAGTCGACTCAGTACAAGGCGTACTTCGCCGTCGCCGACAACTTCGGCCCCGGCTTCAACGGCACGATGCTCGTGACCGCCACGCTGCCCGTTCCTGTTGACGAGACAGAGGTGCTCGCGGCGCAGGTGGCCATCGAGCGCGTCCTCGCCGCAACGGAAGATGTGGCCGCCGTCGCCCCGGTTGGCGTGTCCGCTGACCGCTCCTACATGGCGTTCCAGGTGATCCCTGCCGAGGGCCCCTCGGCCGTCTCGACAGAGGATCTGGTCCACGACTTGCGCGGACTCAGCCCGCTCGAGGACGGCACCGTTCTCGGTGTCGCAGGTGAAGCATCGGGCTCGATCGACGTCATCGAGAAGCTCAACGACGCCCTGCCGCTCTACCTCATCGTCGTTGTCGCGCTCTCGCTCATCATCCTCATCGTCGTGTTCCGCTCACTCGTGGTGCCCGCACTCGCAACGCTGGGCTTCGTGTTGTCGCTCTTTGCCGCGCTCGGTGTGGTGACTGCTGTGTATCAGTGGGGATGGGCGAGCAGCTTCTTCGATGTTCACGACCCGGCACCGCTCTTGGCGTTCTTGCCGATCCTGTTGACCGGCATTCTCTTCGGCCTCGCAATGGACTACCAGCTGTTCATCACGACCGGCATGCGTGAGGCCTACGTTCACGGCCTGAGCGCGCGCCGCTCTGTGGTCGCGGGTGTGCGCCACGGCCGTGCGGTTGTCACCGCGGCCGCGATCATCATGGCCTCGGTGTTCGGCGGCTTCGTGTTCTCTGAGCTCGGCATGGTGCGCCCCATTGGCCTTGGCCTCGCCGTCGGCGTGCTCCTCGATGCCTTTGTGGTGCGGATGGTGTTGGTGCCATCGCTCATGGACCTCTTTGGTGAGAAGGCCTGGTGGCTGCCTCGCTGGCTCGATCGCTTGCTGCCGAATGTCGACGTCGAAGGCGCCCGCCTCGAACGTGCCCACCCCGT
>CAZRHL010000113.1:0-3276 GCA_964600005.1 uncultured Demequinaceae bacterium | reverse complement strand
CTCAGCGCTCTTGGCGCCCCTTGAGGCTCATCGCGCGCTCAGCTTCGCGCGCGTCCTGACGTTCGCGAAGCGTTTGGCGCTTGTCGTACAGCTTCTTGCCTCTGGCAAGCCCGATTTCGAGCTTCGCGCGGCCACCCTTGAAGTACAGCCGCAACGGCACGATCGTGTGGCCCTTCTCGCGCGTGCGAATAAGGAGCTCGTTGATCTCATGGTGGTGCAGCAACAACTTGCGCTTGCGTCGGGGCGCGTGGTTGGTCCAGTTGCCCTGGCTGTACTCGGGAATGTGCAGGTTCTCTGCCCACGCCTCGCTGGCGTCGATGTAGACGTAGCCGTCTCCGATGGTCGCGCGGCCTTGCCGCAACGACTTCACTTCCGTGCCCGTGAGCGCGATGCCTGCCTCGAAGACGTCGTCGATGAAGTAGTCATGGCGCGCCGAACGGTTGGTTGCGACGACCTTGATGGACTCAGCCATGATTCACCTCCTCGACTCGGGGCACCACGCATGGTGCGGCCCACCAGTGTACGCCCGGCTAGACGAGGGCAAACAGGCCCGGGGGTCCTCACAGATTCGGCAAGTACTCCATCGGGTTCACCGCGGCCCCATTGAGCCGTACCTCGAAGTGGAGGTGGCATGCGGTCGAGTTGCCGGTGTTGCCCGAGTACCCGACGATGTCCCCACGCTTGACGGTTTGACCTGCGCTCACGTTGAAGCTCGTCAAGTGGTTGTAGTTCGTGTAGACGACCTTGCCCGACATGATGCCGTGGTCGATGAGCACCTGGTTGCCGTAGCCGCCTTGCCACTTCGCCCATTCGACCTTGCCGTCCGCGGCCGCCTTGATGGCGGTCCCGCAATAGGCGCGGAAGTCGGTGCCTTCGTGGAGGATCCGGGTGCCAAAGATCGGGTGGATGCGGTACCCGAACGAAGACGTGATGTACGGAACGGCCGTGGGGAAGCTGAAGAAGCCCTTGCCGAGTGAACCCGTCCCGTTCGCCGCTTCTTCAGCAAGCTTCTTCTGCCACAACGTGTCGAGTTCAGCCTTGAGAGCAGCCTGCTGAGCTTCGAGCTTTGCCTGCTGCTCGAGGTAGTACGCCTTCTGCTCGTCGAGATACGCCTTGAGGTCCTCGGTCTCCTGAAGCAGCTGCTCGACTTCGGCCTTCTTCGCCTCGGCTGCCTGCTTAGCAGCCTCGGTCTCCTCAACCAGGGCGTCGGCCTGATCCTTCAGCTCTTCGATGTACTCCCGGACCGCCTCTTGTCGGGTGGCTCGATTGCGGTTGACTGCCGCGAGCTCTTCCATGTCCGCGAGAGTGGTCGACTGCACGCGCGCCGTCGTCTCGGCGTAGGCGTACTCGTCAACCACTTGGGACGAGGACTGGCCGCCAAGGATGATGGCAAGCGACGTGTTGGTGCGTGAGCCTTGATACTCGGTGCGGGCCACCTGGGCGAGGATGTTGTTGAGTTCCTCGATGCGGTCTTCGTCCGATGCGATCTGCTCGGTGAGGTTCTTGTCCTCTGCCTCAGCCGCTGCGAGCTTCTCGGCGACGATCTGCTGTTGCAGGACGGCAGCGTCGTACGTGTCCTTCGCCGTCTGGTACTCAGCCTGAACCACCGGCAAGCGGTCGTTCAGCTCTTGCAGCTTGTAGGTCGCGTCGGCGATAGCGCGGTCAGTCGCGTTGACAGCGTTCTCAAGGTCGGCCGCGTACTGCTCTTGCCGCTGCTGTTCCTTGCGCGCCTGATTGATCTCGTCGTCGTACGACGACCATCCCGGCGTCGTGTTGCCGCCAGCCTGCGCCATGCCGCCGGCAAGCGCGCCAAGCAAAGCGGCGAGAGTCAGCGCCGCTGCCACCCGGAAGGTCCGGGGCAATCGCGTGTCACGGGTCATGCTCGCGTGTACCTCCCCAGCGTCGCCACGGAGGCCACCAATGCAAGTGCAACGGCAATTGCGAGCAGCCACGGGGCGACAACAAGTACGTCGTCTGCACTGATGTATTCGACAACAAGTGTCGATTGGTGTAGCCAGTCGGTGACCGCGAACTTCATCGCAGACCACAATGCGGCCGACGCGAGGACGGCTCCCAGCGTCGCAGCCACTGCTCCTTCAAGCATGAACGGCAACTGGATGAGCACCCGCGACGAGCCCACCATGCGCATGATGTTCGTCTCGCGCTTCCGGCTCATTGCGCTCAAGCGGATCGTCGTTGTGATGAGGAGGATCGCCGCGAGCAGCATCACCGCCGCGAGCGCGGCTGCGACAAACGTTGCCGCGTTGAGAAGGCTGAACAGGCCCTTGAAGATGTCGCGCTGATCCTGAACCGTCTCAACGCCCTTCATGCCCTTCACCGCGTCGGCCACCACTTCGAACTGTTCAGGGTCAGTGAGCTTGACGCGGAAGGACGCCTGCATCTGGTCGGCCGTGAGGGTGGCGTACGTGTTGTCGATGTCGTAAGCCTTGAACTTCTCGAATGCCTCTTGGCGCGATTCGTAATGCACCTCTTCGACAAGGTGCGAGACAGAGCCGTTGAGGAGGACGTCTTCGATCGTGTCTTCTTGGTCAGGCGTCGCGAGACCGCTTGCACACTGCAGGCTGGGCGACTTCTCGGGGCACAAGAAGATCGACACTTCGACCTTCGAGTACCAATCGGCCTTGAGGTTGTCGACCTGCATCTGTGTGAGCACGGCGGCACCCACAAAAGTGAGGGAGACAAAGGTGACGAGCACAACGGACAGCGCCATGGTGCCGTTGCGACGCAGGCCTGTGAACACCTCGCCAAGAATGAAGCGCAGTCTCATGCCTGCTCCATTCCGTAGACACCGCGATCCTGGTCTCGCACCAGCAGCCCGCCCTTGAGCTCGATGACGCGCTTGCGCATCTGGTCCACGATCTCGTCATCGTGCGTCGCCATGAGGACGGTGGTGCCGGTGCGGTTGATGCGGTCAAGAAGGCGCATGATGCCGATGGAGGTGCCGGGGTCAAGGTTTCCCGTGGGCTCGTCACACAGGAGGATGGGAGGGTGGTTCACCACGGCGCGAGCGATCGCGACACGTTGACGCTGCCCTCCCGAGATCTCCGAAGGGTAACGCGAGACGAGATCCGGGTCGAGTGCGACCGCAGCGAGACCTTCGCGCACACGCGACCGTACCTCGTCAGTACGCCGGCCCTGCAGGTAAAGGGGCTCGCCCACGGAGTCGCCGATGGTGCGCTCCGGGTCCAGGCTCTTGAGCGGGTCCTGAAAGACGTACTGGATGACGCCCCGCAGGCGGAATCGTTGCCAAGTACG
>CAZRHL010000112.1:0-5953 GCA_964600005.1 uncultured Demequinaceae bacterium | reverse complement strand
GTGCTACGAAGGCGAGCTCGACGTCGTCCTCGACGACGGCACCGTGGTGAAGATCGGCATCGAGCGCGCCCACATGGAAGAGGACGCAGGCAAGAACACTCACGTGGGCGGCACCGGCGGTATCCAGGGGGCCGACTACTCGCTCGTCGACTACAACCGCGGCGGCGTGCCCCTCGTCGAGATCGTGACGAAGCCGATCGAGGGCATGGGCGCTCGCACCGCTGAGGTTGCGCGCGCCTATGTGGCGACGATCCGCGACATCGTTCGCGCACTCGGAATCTCGGACGGCCGCATGGAACAGGGCCGTTTGCGTGCTGACGTCAACCTGTCGCTTCGCCCCAAGGCGGCACCTGGTGAAGACCAGTCTGCTGTCCCATTCGGGAAGCGTTCGGAGACGAAGAACGTCAACTCACTCCGCGCGATCGAGCGCGCCATCCACTTCGAGGTGGTGCGCCAGGCTCAGCTGCTCGACGCTGGCGAAGCGGTGACGCAGGAGACGCGCCACTGGCATGAGGACACTGGGTCGACGACGCCGGGTCGCTCGAAGGAGCAGGCGGAGGACTACCGCTACTTCCCCGAGCCCGACCTCTTGCCCGTCGAGCCCTCACGTGAGTGGATCGACGAGCTCCGCGGCACCCTTCCCGAGCACCCCGCCAAGATGCGGGCCCGCCTGCGCGAGGAGTGGGGCTTCAGCGACCTCGAGATGCGCGACGCGGTTGCAGCAGACGCTCTCACCCTCATCGCCGACACCGTGGCTGCGGGGGTGACCCCGCAGGCTGCTCGCAAGTGGTGGATGGGTGAGCTTGCCCGCATCGCCAACGAGCGTGAGGTCGACCTTGCCTCCCTGGCGGTGACCCCTGCCGCGATCAGTGAGCTGCAAGGACTCATCGACTCGGGCCGCATCAACGACAAGATCGCCCGCCAGGTGCTCGCCGGAGTGCTTGACGGCGAGGGATCGCCGACCGAGATTGTCGAGAGCCGTGGGCTCGAGGTGGTCTCGGACGACGCCGCCTTGGAGGCGGCCGTTGATGAGGCGCTCGCAGCCCAGCCCGATGTTCTCGACAAGATCCGTGAGGGCAAGGTCCAGGCCGCTGGCGCCATCGTGGGTGCCGTGATGAAGGCAACGAAGGGCCAGGCCGACGCTGGCCGGGTGCGGGAGATCATCCTCGCCCGGGCGGGGGTCGAGGGCTAAGCATGCCGAGCGTCGTCCCGGAGCGCCGAGCTGAAGGGGACGGTCTTGTCTGCGCCCTTACCTTCGATGACGGGCCCAACGGCAAGGACACAGAGCGTCTGCTTGATGGACTGAGCGAGCGTGGCATCACCGCCGTGTTCGCGGTTGTCGGCGAGCAGATCGAGGCGCCGGGTGGTGCCTCGTTGCTGCGGCGCATCGTCGCTGACGGTCATGCCCTGTGCAATCACTCGACGTCCTTTGCTGACATGGGGGAGTGGGACGCCGACACGGTCGAGGCCGATATGCGCGCCAACCTCGACATCATCCGTGAGGCGCTGGGGGATCCGCATGCGCGAGTTCCGTTCTGGCGCGCCCCGAACGGGTCATGGGGCATCACTGCCGAGGTGGCAGTCTCTCTTGGGATGCAGCCGCTCGATGTGGTGCACCACATCGAGGACTGGATCGAGCAGGATCCAGACGTCCTCGCCGAGCGCTTGCGACGCGAGATGACCCCCGGCGAGCTTGTCCTCGTCCATGACGGGGGAGGGAACCGCGCGGGAACGGTGACCGCGATCCTCCGAGTGGTCGACGAGAAGCGTGCAGAAGGCTGGCGTTTCACCCTGCCTGTGGGAGCCGCTCTCTAGGCGGATCGCTATCGGCTAACTCGAGTGCGAGGCCTCGCGTATGAAGCCCGCAGGGTCACGCAGGAGCGGCATGAAGGCGAGCTCGGCGGCGCCGACCAGGTGCACGCGTGACCCCAGCTGTGCGCGCTCGATGCGGGTGTTGCTTGAGATGGGGGCAAAGGAGTCACGCGCAACTGCGGTGTCGAGCACGAGCGGCGCCTGGGCGTAGAGCGACCCGAGGAATCCTCCGAGCATGACGATCTCCGGGTTGAAGATCGAGATGAGGTTGCCGACCGCGCCTGACAGCACACCAAGCTGACGCTGGATCTCGGCACGCACCGTGGGGTCGGCCGCCGCCTTGGAGAGTTCATCGTCAAGATCGCCAAGGTCGACGCTGTCCTTGCCCAGGGCCGCCAAGATGCGGGCGTGGCTGACCTCGGTCTCCAGGCAACCGCGTCGGCCGCAGTGACATGGGTCCTTGCCGCCAGTGACGGCAGTGTGGCCGAACTCGCCACCAAAACCGGATGTGCCACGCAAGGTGACGCCGTCGACAATCGCCCCGCCGCCGATGCCGGAGGGGGAGCCGTTGACGTACACGAGGTCGCGCACGCCGCGGCCTGCGCCGAAGACGGTTTCGGCGACGGTGGCGACGCGGGCATCGTTCCGTACGACAACAGGCATGCCAAGCGCTTCGACGAGGAGGTCCCCGAGCGGCTCCATCGTCCAGTCGAGGTGGGGCGCACGGACAACAAAGGAGTCCTCGGAGCGGACCAGCCCCGGCACAGCGACGCCAGCACCCACCAAGGTGGCGGAGGGGTCGAGCTGCGCGATGAGGTTCTGGGAGATCTCTTTGATGGCGTCGACGGTTTCGGCCACCGTGGGCGTCTTGCTCCAAGGGTGGCGGATGCGTTCGTGAAGGGTGCCGCCAAGCCCCACAAGGCCAACGGTGACGGCGTCGAGGTCGGGGTTGAGAGCGAGGACCATCACGTCGGATCGCGGGTACACATGCGGGCTCGGACGCCCTCGCGACGCGTGCTCTGCAGGGGCGACCTCGCGCACGAGTCCAAGCTCAGTGAGCTCCGCAACAAGCGCGCCGACTGTGGAACGGTTCAGACCACTGTGGCGGGTGAGTTCCGCACGGGACATCCCTGGGTGGTGGTGAACCGAGGTGAGAATGGCGGACAGATTGTGCCGCCGAGTGGCATCCATACGGCTGCCCTTACCCGGTGTGAGGGTGCGCGGCATCGTCTCAGTGGGCTCAAGAACAGCCCCACCAAAATCGGTTGGTGTGACGATGACGCGCACCCTTCCCGGTTACGCGGCGCCGGCGCGGCGGCGGTTCATGACGTCGAACGCCACAGCCGCGAGGAGCACCAGACCCTTGATGACCTGCTGCCAGGCCGAGTCGACACCAGCAATGGACAGACCCTGGTTGAGAACACCCATGACGAGTGCACCAATCACAACGCCCGAGATCTTGCCGACACCACCTTGAACGGCGGCACCACCGATGAACACCGAGGCGATGGCGTCGAGCTCGTAGAAGTTGCCTGCGCTCGACACGGCGGCACCTGCGCGGGCCGTGGTGACGATTGCGGCAACCGCAGCGAGAACGCCGATGTTGACGAAGATGAAGAAGTCCACCCACTTGGTCTTCACACCGGACATGACGGCGGCAAAGCGGTTGCCGCCCATGGCGTAGATGTGACGGCCGAACACCGTGCGGTTGAGCACGAAGGTGTACGCGAGAACGAGCACGGCCAGCAAGAAGAGGACGTACGGGGTGCCGCGGTAGTTGGCGAGCAGGTAGGTGACGTAAAGGATGACGGCCGAGACGAGCACGGCCTTCGGGATGAAGAGCGCGAAGCTCTCACGCGGCAGGTTGCGAGCGGCGAGCTTCGCACGGGTGCGGAGCTGGCTGAACACGTAGGCGACAACTGCGAGGGCACCGAAGACGAGCGTGAGCGTGTCAAGGTCGTTGACCTTGCCCAGCCAACCGGGCATCCAGCCGTTCGCGATGTTGTTGAAGCCACGGGGCAGGCCTCCCTCGGTACCGCCCGTGAGGAACACGATGGCGAGACCGCGGAAGATCAGCATGCCCGCGAGCGTCACGATGAACGCTGGTACTCGGACGAATGCGACCCAGAAGCCCTGCCACGCGCCCACCACAGCACCCAGAAGGAGTGCGACGGCGATCGCGGCCCATACCGGGTAGTCCCACTTGTTCATCGCAAGCGCTACCACGGCACCGATCATGGCGACCACGGATCCGACGGACAGGTCGATGTGTCCGGCGATGATGACCATCACCATGCCGATCGCCAGGATGACCACGTAGGCGTTCTGGCTGATCAAGAAGTTGGGGTTGCCGCCCGAAAGCAGCCTGCCGTTGGTGAACCAGAACTGGAAGAGCGCCACGATGACCAGCAGCGCACCAAGCAGTCCATAGTCACGAGCGTTGATGGTGAACTTGCGCCTCTCGGTGGCAAGCTCAGTAGTCGTTACCTCGGACATCGTTAGTTTTCTCCCACTGTCATCAGTTGCATGAGTCGTTCCTGCGTGGCGTCCTCACGGGGGACGTCACCAGTGATGTGGCCTTCCGCGATCGTGTAGATGCGGTCCGACACACCAAGGAGCTCGGGAAGCTCCGACGAAATCACCACGATCGCCTTGCCCTGCGCGGCGAGATCATTGATGATGCCGTAGATCTCGTACTTGGCACCCACGTCGACACCGCGAGTGGGCTCATCGAGAATGAGGATCTCAGGGCTCGTGTAGAGCCACTTCGACAGCACAACCTTCTGCTGGTTGCCACCGGAGAGCGTGCCCACCTCACGCAGCACCGAAGCCGTCTTGATGTTGAGCGACTCGCGGTACTTCTCCGCGACCTCGATCTCATCGTGAAGGTCGATGACGCCCAGCTTGGACACGCCGCCCATGTTGGCGCCCGTGATGTTCGCGGCCACGGTTGCGATGAGGTTGAGGCCAAATCGCTTGCGGTCCTCAGTGACGTACGCCAGGCCGTTCTCAACGGCCTCGGACACCGAGCTGACGCCGATCTCCTCGCCGTGACGGTAGACCTTGCCTGAGATTTTGGTGCCCCACTGGCGGCCGAAGATGCTCATGGCGAGCTCGGTGCGACCAGCACCCATGAGGCCCGCGAATCCCACGACCTCGCCCGCGCGCACGTAGAACGATGCGTCGTGGATGACCTGGCGGCCGGTGTCGACGGGGTGGAAGGCGTTCCAGTTCTCGACTCGGAAGACCTCTTCACCGATCTCGACGTTGCGCTCGGGGTAAAGGTTGTCCAGCGAGCGGCCCACCATCGAACGGATGAGGCGCTGCTCCGAGTTGTCCTTTTCCTTCATTGAGAAGTTGTCGACGGTGTGACCGTCGCGGATCACGGTGATGTTGTCGGCAACCGATCGGATCTCTTGCAGCTTGTGAGAGATGATGATCGAGGTGATGCCTTGTTCGCGGAGACCCTTGATAAGACCAAGCAGGTGAGCGGAGTCGTCGTCGTTGAGCGCGGCTGTCGGCTCATCGAGAATGAGAAGCTTGACGTCCTTCGACAGTGCCTTGGCGATCTCGACGAGCTGCTGCTTGCCGACACCAAGTTGGAGGACGGGGGTCGTGACATCTTCATCGAGGCCAACACGGTCGAGCAGAAGCTTGGCCTGGTGGTTGGTCTCGTGCCAGTCGATGACGCCGCTGGTGGCGCGTTCGTTGCCAAGGAAGATGTTCTCGGCGATGGACAGGTAAGGCGAGAGCGCCAGTTCCTGGTGAATGATGACGATGCCGGCGTGTTCGGAGTCGTTGATCGAGCGGAAGACGGCGGGCTCGCCGTCGAACTCAATTTCGCCTTCGAAATTGCCATGAGGGTAGACGCCGGAAAGGACCTTCATGAGGGTCGACTTTCCAGCACCGTTCTCACCGCAGATGCCGTGGATCTCGCCACGAGCTACGTCGAGCGACACGCCGCTGAGCGCGCGCACGCCGGAGAACTCCTTGACGATGTCCTTCATGCGGAGGATGAGATCCGACACGGTGTTCCTTCCGAGTTGAGGTGGACGCACTGGGCGGTGGCGCCCGCGGAAATCCGCGGCCGCCACCGCCTCAGTGGTTATTAGAGGCCTACGTCCTCAGCCTTGAGGAAGCC
>CAZRHL010000111.1:0-5994 GCA_964600005.1 uncultured Demequinaceae bacterium | reverse complement strand
ACAGCAAGCGAGATCGACCGCATCCCCGCCTGCTCAAGACGCTTCTTCATCCAATCCGGGCTCGGCGCCTCGGGATTGAAGCCGCGCAGCACGCGCGCCGCGAAACGGTCGCAACCAACGTTGCCGCGAATAGGCGCCTGATCCTCGATCACCACAGGGAACGCCGACGCTCCAGCCGGGTTCGCCACAGCGGTTCCGGTCAGCTCAATATCGGCAGGGTCTCGGAACGACGCTCCCGTCGAGTGGGAGTACTCGCGCGCCACACCACGGATCGAGAAGCAGTAGCCACGGTCAGGCGTGACCGTCACCTCCACCGTCTTCTCATCCAAGCCAAGCAAAGAGATCGCGTCCTGACCCGGGGTGAGCGAGTCAGCGTCGTACCCGAGGTCAGCGGACTGACCCGAGGGCGAGGCGAGCACGATGATGCCCGTGTGGTCGTCCCCGAGGCCAAGCTCTCGCGCCGAACAGATCATGCCGTCCGACCAGTGGCCGTACGTCTTGCGCCCGCCAATGGGGAACGGTCCAGGTAGAACCCCGCCCGGCAGGATGCACACGACGTAGTCACCCTCGACGAAGTTGTGGGCACCGCACACGATGCCCTTGGACGCGGGATATTCGACCTTGTCGTCGGGCTTGTGACCGGGGCCTGCCGGGTCATTGTGCTCGCCCACGTCCACGCGGCAGTAGTTGATCGTCTTGCCGTTGGACTGCTCCTCCTTGACGATCGACAGCACGCGGCCCACCACGAGCGGCCCGGTGATGTCGCCACCGTGGATGCCTTCTTCCTCAAGGCCCACCTTGACGAGCGCAGCGGCGATCGCCTCGGGAGCGTCGTCAACAAGGTCGACGAACTCGCGCAGCCAGTTCACAGGAATCTTGGGCATTGCTCAGACCTCCATTCCGAACTGCTGCGAGAAGCGCACATCGCCCTCGACCATGTCACGCATGTCCTTCACCCCGTGGCGGAACATCAGGGTGCGCTCGATGCCCATGCCAAAGGCGAAGGCGGTGTACTCATCCGGGTCAATGCCAGCGGCGCGGAGCACGTTCGGGTGGGTCATGCCGCAGCCACCCCACTCAATCCAGCCGGTTGCCTTGCACGTGCGGCAGTTGGCGTCCTCACCGCCGCACACGAAGCAACGCAGGTCCATCTCCGCGCTCGGCTCGGTGAAAGGGAAGAACGACGGGCGCAGGCGCGTCACGGCATCGGGCCCGAACAACGCCCGTGCGAAGTGGTCGAGCGTGCCCTTGAGGTGGGCCATCGTGAGGCCCTTGTCAACCGCGAGGCCCTCGATCTGGTGGAAGACCGGGGTGTGCGTCGCGTCGAGCTCGTCCGTGCGGAACGTCTTGCCCGGGCAGATCACATAGATGCCGCGACCTTCCTTGACGAGCGCTTCACGGCACTCGATGGCGGCACGCACCTGAACCGGCGACGTGTGGGTGCGCAACACGATGCCGGAGGTGCCCGGCTGCGCTGATTCACCACCAGGCCCCGTCTCAGCCCCGGCGTCGTCCCGCTCCCCCGCCGCGACAAAGAAGGTGTCCTGCATGGCGCGCGCCGGGTGGTCCGGGTCGAAGTTGAGGGCGTCGAAGTTGTACCACTCCGCCTCGACCTCAGGGCCTTCGGCAACCTCCCAGCCCATGCCGACGAAGATGTCGCACATATGCTCCTGGAGCGTCTCGAGCGGGTGACGGGCACCAAGCGGCGCACGCAGCACCGGCAGGGTCACGTCAACGGCCTCTTCAACGAGCACGCGCTCGTCCCGCTCAGCCTCAAGCTGGGCTTGGCGCTCATCGAGCGCCTGCGTGATGCGAGCACGCGCGCTGCCCATTGTCTTGCCTGCGACGGCCTTGTCAGCCGGCGGCACATCCTTGATCAGACGGTTTGCGAGCGTCAGCGGCGCCTTGTCGCCCGTGTGGGCAAGGCGCGCATCCTTCAACGCATCCAACGTGGTGGCGGAAGCGATGGCCGCGAGCGCGGCCTCGACCGCCGCATCGACGCCAGCAGCGTCGAGCGGTGACAGTTCAGGCATGGACTACCCCTCGTAGGGAAGAGACTTGTGTGAATTCTAGCGGCGCCACGAGGCCTCGCCCGGAGGGGTCACGGCGCGTGAAATCAGGCCCGGCGGGTCTCCCCGGGCCTAGCTAAAGAATCGGCCGACGCTGGAGACCGCGGCCGCTTTCATGTCACCTGCGCGTGCGCACGCCACAGCGAGCGAGATGGCTCGGGGCGCGACGGTGTTCATACGGGCAGTGTACCCGCGCCCGTGCGACGGCACGGCCGTGTCGCTACAGTGGCGACGTGATCGAGGTCGGCCGCGTAGTCCGCACATCCACCGCTCCGTTTGAGGCGTTCTTCGAGCGCTGGATCGATTTGCCCAGTCACCCCGAGTGGGCGGCAAGCATGGAGTGGTTCGACATCGAGACCCCTGTTCGCGTGGGCAGCCGTGGCGTGTCGAAGTCGACAGGAAATGACCCTGCGCCCTTCCGTGTGACAAGCCTTGAGGCACCTCACGTCTACGCCGACACCACGGAACTGGACGGTGTCGAGCTCACAGTTCATCACGAGGCGCGCCCAACACCCGAGGGCACGGAGGTGGAGCTCCGCGCATGGTTGGAGGGCCCGCGCGCGGCCGAATACGAAGCCGAGATGCGCGAGGTCCTGGCCGCCGCGCTGCCAAAGGACCTCGACGCGCTCATCGCGCTGCTAGAGCGCGGCCGCGCGACCTGACGCAATAACTCAGCGCAGCATCGTCACCACGGCGATGACGGCGAAGAACACCGCGACCGTGTTGATGAGCGGCAGCAAGATGCGCAGCACACGCGGCATCTGCGGGTTCTTCACAATCGGCACGCCCATGAAGAACAGTGCGAGCGCAATCGGCACCGTCCACCAGATGAGGATGACAAGCAGTGCAGGCGAGAACAGCGTGATCTTCTCGGGCAGCCCCACATGACCGCCAAGCTTGTGAACCACCTTGCCGCGCCAGATGAACGACTGGAAGCCGGGCATGAGGCCCTTCACGGCGAGTCGCTCGTCTCCCTTGTGCGTGGGGATGGCCCAGCCACCGCGCTTGGGCGCCGCCCGGTTGCCGTCGACGAGCACTTTCGCGACGATGCCGAGAGCTCCGTCCAGCTCCACTTTGGCGGTGGCGCCTTCGAGCTTCAGGCGGGTTCGGTTCTCAGCAGGTTCGGTCACGGCGTCGAGGTTATCAGTGCGCGGAAGCGACGGAATCGTCGGTCGAGATCGTTCGCTCAGCAGCAAGGAAGCCTTCGTACGTGCGGCCCTTCTCCACCGCCTTCCCGTCCACAAGTGCGGCGTCGGCTGCGGAGATCAGGGCGTCAGCCTCGGCGTCCGTCTGGTCGCTGACGCAATACCCTGCGGTGACGCCAAGCCCTCGCTCCGCGCCGAAGGACCCCTGCAAGGTCGCCTCGACTCTGGTGCGGATACGTTCCACCATCGCACCGGCGTCGTCCTGCGCGGGGACCATGAGCGCGACGAGGAACTCGTCACCGCCCCAGCGCACAGCCATGTCCGAAGAGCGGATCTCCGCAGTCAGGACGCTGCTGATCTCAGCGAGCGCCTGGTCGCCGGCACCATGCCCCATCTCGTCATTGAGGCCCTTGAAGTTGTCAAGGTCGAACATCGCCATGACAAGGCGGACGTCGCGGCTGCGCGTTGCCGCAAGCATGCGCCCCGACTTCCGATCGGCGTAGCGACGGTTGTACAGACCCGTCAGCGGATCACGGACCGAGGAACGGTGCGCATTGAGCACGGGGCGCCACGAGACGGCCAACAGGTAGCCCATGACGGCGGTCGACAGAATCGTGCTACCAATCACCCATCGCATCGTGTTGCGTACCGCAACGTAGCCTTCGTTGAGACCGCCTTCGGAGGCCCGCAAGTGAACAACCCACGGCACTCCATATCGGTCAAGACCTCGCTCAAGGGTCACCTCCCCTGCAAGCTCCCCCATCATGTCGGCGCCACGAGTGCTGACGGACACCGCGGACCCGAGCCCGATCTCCGTCAGACGGGGCAGTTCGTCATTGGCCGCGGTGTACTCGTCAAAGGCGGCGCGGCGTTCTTCGGACACGGTGATGAGGCGCCGGTCCGGCCCCAGGAGGAACACTTCGCCATCGGTGCCCTCCGGGAGGGCATTGAGCACCTGCGCGAGCTGGTCGAGGTAGATCGTGGCCGAGAGGACGGCATGCGGTTGACCCGCGCCATCGCGAGCGGCCTGGACCACTGCCACCTGCGGTTCGCCGCTGCGCGCGTCAAGATACGGCCGCGTCCACACGAGGTCACGGCTCGCGAGCGCCGCCTCATACGGTGAGGCGTCGCGCGGATCCCACTCGACGATGTTGTGGTGCTCTGAGATGAGGCGCAGCTCGTCGTCGTACTCAGCGAAGCGGTGCGCCACGACGCCGCTGTCGCGCACATCGATCACGTGGGCGGAGTATCCGTCGTCGTGCTGGCGCGAGCGGGACAACGCGATGTAGTCACCATCGGGGTAGGTGACCGAGAGCGTCGCCAGCTCGGGTCGCGTCACCATCGTGTCGTAGAAGCCGTTGATCGCCGCGATCGAGGAGCGTGCACCAAGGAAGTTCGGGACCTCGTGACGCACTGCTTCCTCAGCTGCGCGCGCGAAACCGCTGACGCGTTCAGCCGAGATGTCGGCGACGTAGGCAAAAGTGTTGGCGATCGCCTTGTCGGACGCGCGGTTGGCTGAGACTCCTCCGCCGACGAGGAGTGCCAGTTGAAGCAAGATAAGGAGGGCGACCGCTGCGGCTACAGCAATGAACCGTGCGGCGGGCTCGCTGAGTCGCATCGTCCACGCTGCGCGACGCATACCCCCCCATTGTGGGGGCACCAGATATGGGGTGGCCAGCCAGTGTGAGCAGAACCTCACGTGCGGAATAATCCCGGTTCGCCGCTGGTTCAGGCGCCTTCAGGACGCACGGTCGTCTAGCGCGGCCGACGCTGTGCCCGGGCCGACGCGTACAGACAGACCGACGCTGCGGTCGCCAGATTGAGGCTCTCCGCCTTGCCGTAGATTGGGATGCGCACCACGGCGTCGGCGAGATCACGCTCATCGGCATTGAGGCCCCACGCCTCGTTTCCCAGCAACCATGCCGTCGGTGAGGCGAGTGCGTCCTCATCGGCGCCTGCTTCGCCCAACTCGATCGTGCCAGCGCCGTCGGCCGCGAGCACCCTCAAGCCCGCCTGCTGGAGCTCAGCCACCGCATCGAGCAACGGCAAGGACCGGACGACGGGGATATGGAACAGGCTGCCCGCGCTCGATCGCACCACCTTGGGGTTCGAGGGGTCCACGCACTCGCCCGCGAGGATGACAGCGTCGGCACCTGCAGCGTCGGCCGCGCGAATGACTGCGCCCGCGTTGCCGGGATCACGGACGTTGCTCATCACGGCCACCAGACGCGGCTTTGCGGCAAGAACGTCGTCAAGCGACACCCCTGCCTCGTCGACGACGGCGAGAATGCCCTGCGCATCCCCGCTCATCGCGTCGATGACCTGCGCCGAGGCAAGATGCACCCAGCGCTCAGCAGCAAGAGCATCGGCCACGATCGGGCGATACCGCTCAAGCGCCTCGGGGCTGACATACAGATCGCGCACGCGTTCCGGCGCCCACGCAACCACTTCTCGCACCGACTGCGGGCCTTCCACGAGCAGCGCACCTGCCCGTGAACGAGCAGAACGCCCCGCCAGCGCCGCGACCTTCTTCACGCGCTCCGCTCGAGGGTTCTCGAGCGTGAGCACCAGGTCGTCAGGGCTGACGGGGCGTCCTGTCATTGAAACGTGTTACGCGGCGGGCGCGTTCACATCCGCCGGCAGCGCCTTCTTCGCTGCCTCGACGAGGGTGGCGAATGCCGCCTCGTCGTTGACAGCAAGCTCGGCGAGCATGCGGCGGTCAACCTCGATCTCAGCAAGGCGGAGGCCCTGGATGAGGCGGTTGTACGTGATGCCGTTGG
>CAZRHL010000110.1:0-6034 GCA_964600005.1 uncultured Demequinaceae bacterium | reverse complement strand
CGTCCCACACGGTGCGTGAGGGCCTTGCCTGTGAATCGACCTCATGCCACCACGAGCCTCCATCGAGGTCGATGAATGTGGTGCGTACGTAGTCCCACCAGGCAACGTAGTCATTGCTGTACGTGTATTCACCGGTCCGTTGCCACAGAGCGACGGCCGCGCCGATTGCCTCCGCCGCCACCCAATGCATGCGCTCGGCGACCACCGGCTGGCCCTCATGGTCAACGGTGTAGACAAAGCCGGGGGCACCGTCAGCCGCCCAGCCGACGCGAACACCGGTGCGATACAGCGCCTTAGCCGCGGGAAGCGCCCAGTCGGTCCCGTCAAGCCCCATGCGTTGCGCTGCCGCGTCGACGCTCAGCACAAGGCGCGACCATTCGAAGAGGTGGCCAATCGTGACGCCATAGGGGCGGAACGGATGCGCAGGTTCGCTCAGGTTGTAGTCGAGCACCGGCTCCCAGTCAGCGGTGTAGTGCTCGGGGAGCAGCCATGAGTGCTCGCGCGCAAAGCCATCGACTACGCGTTGGGTGATCGCGACCGCTCGCTTGAGCAGCTCCTCGCGGCCCGTCACATCGGCAGCCGCGAGATACGCCTCCACCGCATGCATGTTGGCATTCACCCCGCGGTAGTCCTCACCGCGATCCCACGCGGGGCCGAAGGACTCGCGACCGAGAGAGGCTTCCTCATCCCAGAAGTGCTCGTCCAGGACATCGAGTGCGTGGTCGAGCAGGCACTGACCATCGGGATGACCGGCCGCCGTCGCAGATGACGCCGCGAGCACCACAAAGGCGTGGGCGTAGAGCGCCTTCGTCTCATCGCCGCCTGCTGCGCCCCCGATGCGAGCGAACCAGCCCCCGTTGTCGTGGTCACGCAGTGGCCCGATGAGAGCCTCCATGCCGTGGCTCACCATGTCGAAAGCGCCCGCCCGGCCGCGCAGGTGCGCGAGCGCAAAGCAGTGAGTCATGCGCGCCGTGATCCACACGTCAATCCCGCGCTCGTGGTCGACATCGCCCCGTTCATCGAGCCAACCGAAACCGCCGTCAACGGCGCTTGCTTCGGCGAAGTCGAGCAGGCGTGCCCCCTCCTCGTCGAGCCAGCGACGATGAGCGGCCTGCTCGGCCACCATGGCTAGATCGCCACCCTCGCTGGGTCGATCAACGACTCGAGTACGTGGAGCACACCGTCCTGCTCAACGTGTCCGATCCGAGCCTTCGCGGCAGCAGCCACATGCTCGGGGGCATTTGCCATTGCATAGGAACGAGCGGCCCAGCGCAACATATCGACGTCATTGTTGCCGTCACCGACAGCGACGGTGTGCTCCGGGCGGACTCCCAGCTGCTGGCGGATTCGCTCAAGGGCCGACGCTTTCGTCACCCCAGGTGGGGTGAGGTCAAGCCAGGCGGTGTAGCCGACGGCGTACGTGACGTCGGTGAGGCCCAGGCGCTCGACGATGTTGTCAAAATGGCTCACCTCCGCGCCGGGTGCCCGGATGACGACACGAGTGACCGGGTGTGCCGCGAGGTCATCGAAATCGACCACGCGCTGCTCCCCCGTCAACTCGCCCATCGGGAAGGGCCGCGTCACGCGAAAACCGGTGCCGAGGTCCTCGACCGCAACCAAAGCGTCGGGCATCTCCTCACGAATCGCCGCGAGCACCGCCGCCGGGTCGAAGGTGATGGTCTCCACCACCTCGTACCCGTCCTTGGCCGCAGGGTTGAGCTTGAGCGTGAGCGCGCCGTTGGAGCACACGATGTAACCGCGCTTGATGCCGAGTCGGTGAGCGACAGGCACCGTCGCGAGAATGTTGCGACCCGTCGCAAGCACCACGTGGTTGCGGGTCATCCGCGCCTGGGTGATTGCGTTCGCCACGGGTTCGGAGATGTCACCGCCCCAGTGCATGAGAGTGCCGTCGATATCGAGACCGACAAGACGCCACTCATCGTCGCCGAGCGTGGTGTCGACGTGCTCGGGAAGAAAGGCCATGCACTGACCTTACGACGCAGGGGTGACGCGCCGTCCAATCGGCAAGGACGTCCTCAGTGAACGCGGCGGCCGTCAGGAGACGGGCTCAAGCACCTCAAGGCCACCGAGGTACGGGCGCAATGGCGCAGGCACGTAGACCGAACCATCGGCCTGCTGGTGGTTCTCAAGCAAGGGGACAATCCAGCGCGTCGTGCCGATCGTGCCGTTGACGGTCGCGACGGGCTGAGTGCCCTTCTCCGCCCTTTCGCGCACTCCAAGGCGGCGCGCCTGGAAGGTGGTGCAGTTAGAGGTCGAGGTGACCTCAAGCCACCGCTCCTGGCTCGGAAGCCACGCCTCGCAGTCGAACTTGCGCGCGGCGCTCGAGCCAAGGTCGCCTGCAGCGGTGTCGATGACGCGGTACGGCAGTTCGAGCCCCTGGAGGAACTCCTCCTCGATCGAGAGGAAGCGCTCATGCTCTGCAGCAGCGTCGGCCGCGCGAGCGAAGGCGAACATCTCGACCTTGTGGAACTGGTGCACGCGGATGATGCCGCGCGTATCGCGGCCTGCCGCGCCCGCTTCGCGGCGGTAGCACGCGCTCCAGCCGGCATACCGGAGCGGGCCATCCGAAAGGTCGATGATCTCGTCCGTGTGATAGCCCGCGAGCGCGACCTCAGACGTGCCGGTGAGGTAGAGCTCATCGCGCTCGAGGTAGTAGATCTCGTCCGAGTGCTTGCCCAAGAAGCCGGTGCCGGACATCGTCTCTGGGCGCACGAGCGTCGGCGTGATCATCGGCGAGAAGCCGTAGCGCAGTGCCGTGTCCATCGCGGCGTTGAGGATCGCGAGCTCAAGGCGCGCGCCGATGCCGGTGAGGAAGAAGAAGCGCGAACCGGAGACCTTGGCGCCGCGCTCCATGTCAATGGCGCGCAGGCCCTCTCCGATCGCGAGGTGGTCCTTCACCTCGACGCCTTCGCTCGCGAAATCGCGCGGCGTTCCCACCGTCTTCAGCACGGCGTAGTCCTCGGCGCCACCGGCGGGCACACCCGGCTCAGGGATATTGCCGATGCTCATGAGGAGTGCCTTGGCGGCAGCGTCCGCCTCATCCGCCTGCGCCTGGAGAGCCTTGACCCGCTCTGCCAGTTCCTTCGTCTTGGCGAGCAGCGCGGCCTTCTCATCGCCCTGCGCCTTCGCGACGTCGCGGCCGATCGCCTTCTGCTCAGCGCGAGCCGCCTCGAAGCCCGCGAGGGCCGTGCGGCGGCGCTCGTCTGCGGCGAGCACCTCATCGACAACACCCGGGTCTTCGCCCCGTGACACCTGCGCCGCGCGGACAACGTCGGGCTCAGTGCGCAAAAGGGCGAGGTCGATCATGATGACGAGTCTAACGACGGCGTCGTAGGCTCAGGGCATGGCACCTCTTGTGGTGGCGTACGTCATCGCCAGCGTGGCGCTTCTTACGGGCATCTTGGCATTTGCACTTGCGGCTACCGTTACCCGTCGGATCGGCACACGCGATCCCATTGCAGTACCGCCCTTCTGGCGACGCGTCCTTGGCATTCGCGCGTTGCCCGTCGCCCAGATGGGCGACTTCGCTCCCGCCGAGCGCGGGATTGAAAAGGTGGCGTTCATCGCCAACCCCACCAAGCCCGGCATGGCTGAGGCGCGCGAGCAGGCGTTGCGCGCGTGCTCGATTCGCTACATGCCGCAACCGATGTGGCTGTTCACGACGCCGGAGGACCCGGGCGGCGACGCTGCGCGTCAGGCCATCGAGGCCGGGGCCGACGTTGTGGTCGCCCTGGGCGGCGACGGCACCGTTCGCGCGGTCGCGGCCGAGCTCGCAGGCACTGGCATTCCGCTCGCCATCATCCCGATGGGCACCGGCAATCTCTTTGCCCGCAATGTCGAACTGCCGCTCGGTGACATCCCGTCCTTGCTTCGCATCGCCCTTGAGGGCGAGAACCTCTCGATGGATGTCGGCTGGCTCGACCTTGAACGCGGGCCCCGCGGCAACGATGAGCGCCATCTCTTCCTCGTCATGGCAGGCGCTGGCATGGATGCCGAGATGGTCGCCGGAGCCGATGAGCGACTGAAGCGCAAGCTCGGGTGGCTCGCCTATTTCTTCGCGGCCCTCAAGCACATGGGCGAGAAGCGCATGCGCGCCTCGGTGAGCGTCGACGGCTCAGCCGAAGTCCAAGGCCAGATGCGCACGGTGCTCTTCGCCAACGTCGGCCGCCTCCCCGGCGGGCTCAACCTCGTGCCCGATGCCTCTGCCACTGACGGCACCCTCGACGTCGTCACCCTCGATGCCCGCGCGGGCATCGTCGGCTGGACCGAACTGTTCGGAAACGTCATCGCACAGGGCGCTGGCTTCCGTCAGCCCGACGTCCTCAAGGCCTACGGCGCCTCGCGTATCGACCACGCACGCGGCAAGAAGTTCGTCGTCTCCATGGACCACTTGCGGCCCGTGCAGGCGGACGGCGAACCGCTGGGTCTCGCGCGGACCGTCACCGCGACGGTCGACGCCGGGGCACTGTCCGTGCGCGTCGCAAAGAACCGCAAGGGCAACCGCGACAACGAGCAGGCCGAGGACTAGACCTCGCCGCGGCGCAACGCCTCAACCCAGGCGTGAGCGTCGGCGAAATCAGCGTCGGACGTGCCCTCCTGCACCGGTGTGAGCACTCCGCCCGCCATCGGGTAGGAGCCGAGGAAGACGACGAGCGGGCACGTGCGCTTGAGACCGATCATCGCCTCAGCGAAGCGTGCCTCGGCCAAGTGAGCGAGAGCGTCGATCGAGAACGAGTACTCGCCCACCTTGTCGACGCGAGGCCGCGACTCAATGCGCGACAGGTTGATGCCGCGCGCGGAGAACTGCTCGAGCATCTCGAGCAATGCACCTGAGCGGTCGGTGGGCAAGTGGACAACGAGCGTCGACTTGTCGGCGCCGGTGGGCGCGGGAAGCGGCCCGGGCCGGGCCACGCGGACAAAGCGGGTGGCGGCCGTCGTGTTGTCGGCGACTCCGTCAGCGATGAGTGCGAGACCCAGACGCTCGGCGGTGCCGGGGGGCGCGAGGGCTGCGTCGAAGTCTGCTGTGCCGTCAGCGAGCGCGACCGCAGCCGCAGCGTTCGACGTGGCCGAGATCTGAATGACCTCTCCAAGGTTGGCGGCGATCCAGCGGCGGCACTGCGCGAGCCCGTGCGAGTGGGCGCTGATGCGCGCCACCTCGCCGAGCGTCATGGGCTCCCGAGCGACGAGCTCGAAGGCGACGGGGACCACGATCTCTTCGACGATCATGAGCGGCGCGCCCTCGGCCAACGTGTCAAGGGTTGCCGTGACACCGCCCTCAACGGTGTTCTCAATGGCGACGACGGCGTAGTCGGCTTCGCCCGTCCGCACAGCAGTGAGGGCGGCTGGCACGTCGACAACGGGAATTGCCTCGATGTCCCGCCCGCGCGTCATCGCCCGCAAGGCGGCGTCGGTGAACGTGCCCTCCGGTCCGAGATACGCGTAGCGCTCGCGGCTCACGGCTCCTCGCCCGTTCCGGCAGAGCGCTTGCGGCGTGCACGGCCCGCGTTGCTCGCAACGTGGAACGTGTCTTCGACTGCGTGCTGCGTGGTCCGGAGAGACGTGCGCACGCGGCGTGAACTGATGGCCATCATGACGTCACGGTACTGGCCTGCGCGCGCAACCGGTTGAGATCCCGCCGCCGACGCCCGGTGCCGGATATCGCATGCGACCTCCGTGACTGTGAGGCCGGCGTCGAGAACATCCAACGTGAGGCCTGCCTCAAGACCTGCCCCGCGAGACAACGGGAAGGCTGCCTCGAGGGCTTCGCGGGTGAGGCAGCGCACCTTGCTGAGCGGCTGCAGCGGGCTCCACCCCGACAGCGCAGCGATCGCCTTGCGAGCGGCTCGCGCGGCGATGTGGTGGTGGCGGGCAGCGTCGTCCGCAAGGCCGATCGCCATGTCAGCCACACGCTCAAGGACCGCCTCTACCAACGGTGCGGCGGCGATTGCCGCGTTGCCGAGCCCCGGTTCCATGATGAGAATGACGCGCGGCTCTGCGCCTTCCTCATCGCGCA
>CAZRHL010000109.1:0-6037 GCA_964600005.1 uncultured Demequinaceae bacterium | reverse complement strand
TCGCCTGCGTACGCGCTCATATGTCCTCCATCGGCACTGATCGTTTGCCAGTGTATGGAAGCGATTGCTATCCGGCTAGAGGCTTTGCCGCACGCTAACGAGAGTGCGGGTGTGCACGGCTGCCGAGGCGAGCCGTCAACCACGCAGCAATGGCACCGCACAGGAGCGCGAATGCACCCGCGACGCCTGCGCATCCAAGGCTGAAGATTCCGACGACACTCTGCAATTCACTCGTGGTCATGGTTCCGGGCGCGGTTCGCATCGCCGTGATTGCGAGCACCGCTGTGAGTCCCACCGCCAGGCCAACGCACACGCCAATGACTTGTGGAAGCCATTGCACCCACCACCATGTGAGTGTGCGTTGGCGCCGTGCCAGCCCCATCGCCACGCGTGCCGTTTCTTCGCTCTGCGTGGCAGCACGATGGGACGCCGCGATGGCCGCGATGACGACTTGCAGAGTGACCGCACCCGCCACCACCGTGGCGATGGGCGTGAACGCGGTCACCTCGGCACGAACCCACGACCACAACTCTGACGAGCCCCAAACGTCTGCGGCGTCGTACGGCAACCACCACTGCACAATGTCGAGCAACGTGTTGGCTGACCACACCGCCACCATCGCCACACCAGCAGCGAGGAGGATCGCGGCCGCAGTGCCTTGGCGCGGGCGCGCTATGAGTTCATCCCCCGCCGTGAGCGCGCCGGGGCTGCGGACCTTGCGCAACATCGCTCCGGTTGCAGGGATGATCCGGCGGAGGACCTCGATTACCAGCATCGTGCCGCCCACAAGCGTGGCAATCGTCCCGGCGACGACAACCGTGCCAATGGGTGCCGATGGCTCATTTCCCAGCCACAAGAGCCCGGCTCCAACCGTCACCGGCAGGAGCACCCAGAAAAACGGCATTCGCCGCGAGATCTCTGCCTCGGTGAGGTCATTGACCGGCTTGAGCGCCGCAGTCGGCGCGACCCGCGTAGCCCAAAACGCGGGTACAGCGGTGACGATGAGGGCGGCAGCGCCCGCGGAGATGGCCGCAACAGGAATGAGCAGCCAGTGCATCGACACCACGGCTGTTCCGAATGGCTGTGGAACAAGAACCCGAGCGAACGCGAGGGTGGCTCCGGCCAGCCCGACGCCGAGCACCAGCCCGAGAACGGCGGACAATGCCGCCACGATGAGCCCTTCAAGCGCGGCCGCCACCGCAACGGTGGATCGCCGTGCCCCTAAAGTGCGCACGGTGGCGATCCACTGAGCTCGCGCGGACGCCTGAGACCGTCCCACAGCAAAGCCCATGACGATCATGGCGATGACGAGCATGATGGCGGCCCCAAGCCATGCACCGCTCCCGCTGGGAAGAGAGAATGACGTCGCCAGGGCTGGCAGCCAGTTCTCGTCCAACATGACGAGTGACGGGACATGCCCAGTCCAGCCGACGGACACATGCCACACGTGCACGTGGTCGCCGTTGTCGAGCGGCCAGTTGATCGCCACGGGGCTTGAAGACGAGGCCGCCTCCTCCCAACTGATGTAGGCGGAGGGCAGCCAAAGATCAAAGCCGGGCAGAGATGCGGCTGAAGTGAGGCCCACCACGTCAAAGCGGTACTCACTGATCTGAGTCGAGTCGACGGGGTCAGCCGATGAGAACAAGGTGACGGTATCGCCCACCTCGAGGCCCTGCTTCTGAGCGATGTCCGCGGCGATTGTGATCTCACCTGGCGCGGTGGGTGCGCGGCCCTCGACAAGAGGGATGCGAGCGCCTTCGCCCATCGTGGCGTAGACCGTCAGCGTGTCGAGGGTGCCCGGCTCGATCCACAGGTCGCCTCGGATGATGGCGAATGCCTCGTGTCCCGACGCATTGGCGACGGCATCCGCCACCTCAGCGGGCGTGAATTGCGGGGAGTCGTTGATCGGGGCGCCAGTCGAGACGCTCGGATACCCCATATGCGGGGCATCCCACCCGCTGATGCGTGCCGCTTCTTCAGTCAGATTCGTCTGCGTGGCACCCAATGCGAGCGTTGCCGTGAGAATCGTGACGAGCAACGTGATGAGGCCACACGTCCACGCCGAGTACGCCTTGTTTGCGCGTACCTGCGCAATGGCGAGCCGGGCAATCATCGGTCGATCCGGGCGAGCGCATCGAGACCCGCGAGAACCGCTTGGCTCGACGGCGAATCAATGTGTCCTGCGACGCGGCCGTCGGCAAAGAGCACGACCTTGGAGGCGTACGACGCGGCGGCCGGGTCATGCGTCACCATGACGATTGATTGGCCGAGTTCACGGCAGGAGGTGCGCAGGTGATCGAGAATCTGGGCACTTGCGTGGACATCGAGATTTCCAGTGGGCTCGTCCGCCAGCACGACACGGGGCTTGGTGATGAGCGCCCGCGCAATTGCGACTCGCTGCTGCTGCCCACCCGAGAGTTCGAACGGCTTGCGAGAGATTTCTCGGCCAATGCCAAGCATGTCGATCAAGGTGTCGAACCAAGCGCCATCCACGGGCAACCCATTGAGGCGTAGCGGCAACTCGATGTTGTCGCGCGCCGTCATTGTCTGGAGCAGGTTGAAACCCTGGAACACGAAGCCGACTATTCGCCCGCGGAGGCGGGCGAGCGCGGCCTCGGAAATGCCGGTGAGTTCGGAGTCACCTACCCACACGCGGCCCGCATCGGGTTTGTCGAGTCCGGCTAGCAGGTGCACCAGCGTCGTTTTGCCTGAGCCGGATGGCCCCATCACCGCGGTCAGTTGGCCGGGCTCAATATCAAGGTCCACGTGGTCAACCGCCGTGACGGAGGTGGCACCGGTTCCATAGGTGCGCGTCAGTCCGCGCGTGCGCAACGCAACCGAAGCCTCGGTAGGAGTAAGAGCGGTTGTTTCCGGCATGGCATGCACTTCCCGTGGTGAGATCGTGGCGAAGAAACCTGTCGTCCTCACCGTAGGGATACCTGGAGCGGTGCGCATCGGACTGCAGGATGCACTTGCTGTCATACCGAGGTATGAGGGCTAGCGCTGTCGTCACCTCGCGGGGCGGACGATCCCACTCTCGTACGCAATGACGACAGCTTGTACGCGGTCGCGTGCGCCCAGCTTCGCCAACACCCGGCCAACGTGGGTCTTCACCGTGGCCTCGGCAAGCGTCAGTTCCTGACAGATCTCCTGGTTAGACAGGCCACGTGCCATGAGCACGAGCACCTCTCGCTCACGCTCTGTGAGCGAGGCAAGCGCTGCGCCTGCCACGGCGTCGTCGCGAGCGTCAGGCAGTTGCACCGCGAGCCGTGTGAGGAGACGCCGGGTTGCCGCGGGTGCAAGGACTGCTTCCCCGGCGTGCACCGTTCGAATCGCCTGGAGCAAGTCCTCGGGAGGAGAGTCCTTGACAAGAAAGCCGCTGGCGCCCGCCTTGATTGCCGCAATCACGTACTCATCGAGATCAAAAGTCGTCAGGACAATCACTCGCGCGGCCGACGCTGTGGTGACGGCGGCACACGCGTCAAGGCCATCACGGCCCGGCATGCGGACATCCATGAGCACGACGTCGGCAGGTGAACTGGGGTTCGCGAGAATGCGCACGGCCTCATCGCCGTCCCGGGCCTCGGCGACCACGCTCATATCGGGCTGAGAGTTCACCACCATCGCAAAGCCGGCCCGGATCAGCTGCTGATCGTCGACGAGTGCCACGCGAATCGTCATGCGTTGTCCTCCTGCCAGGCGGGCAATGGCACGACGGCGCGTACTTCGAAACCGCCGCCGGTTTGTGGCGCTGCAGCGAGGGTGCCACCGAAGATCGTGGCGCGTTCGCGCATTCCGTCGATGCCGCTACCGGTCCCGTCACCGTGTGCGGCAGCGCCGCGGCCGTCATCGCGCACCACGAGCGTGACGTCGTCCTCGCCCCACCGCAATTGGAGAAAGGCCCTGGCTGCTGGCCCCGCGTGTTTGAGCACGTTCGTTATCGCCTCTTGAGCAATGCGATACACGGCGAGCCCTGCGCCAATGGGAAGGGGCCGTGGGGTGCCGGTGGTGACAAATGAGACGTCGAGCCCTGACTCGCGTGTGGCAGCAACAAGAGCCGGTATGTCGCCGATGCTGGGTTGGGGACCTAATTGCATCTCGCCTTCGGGTGCGCGCAACACGCCAAGAAGGGCACGCATTTCTGTGAGGGCGGAGCGGCTCACCTGCGCGATGGTGTCGAGTGTGCGTTCGCCCGCCGCTGGATCGGTCCGGGCCGCAAAGCGGCCACCATCCGCCTGCGCGACGACAACGGAGAGCGTGTGGGCGACCACATCATGCATCTCCCGTGCGATGCGTGCACGCTCATCGCTCGCCGCGAGGACGCGCGTGGCAATCGCTTCTCCTTCCGCCGTTCGCTGCAAGGCATCCGCACGTTTGCTGTGGCGCTGGGCCCGCCGCGCATAGAACACAGCGAGACACAGCGCGATTGCGGCGATTGCCCAACCCGCCCATTCCATGCCCACACGATACGTCCCGCCAACGCTGCCTCGGTGAGATGCGTGCTCGCCTTCTCATCACGGCGTCCGGCCCCATCACATGGGGCCCCCTACCCGGGGGGCATCGTGTGGTTTTGCCAACAATCGCTGGACCTTGCGCTCATGGTGTTGTCGAATAAGAAACGGGCGTAACGGGCAAGGGGAGCAAAAACGATGACATCACACCGCGAGGGACGAATCGACACCGCTGCATTGCAAGTGCTTTCGCATCGTCTCGCGGATGGCTCTCGGCAGTACGCGCCGCAGGACCTCGACGATGCTCCTGAGTTGCCAGGACGTACGCCGGGCCAAGCGCTCGCGTCTGCACCTCAACCCCCGGTTGGACCTCGCGCGGTCATCCTCGACTGCGGTACGTCGCGGCTCACTGGATACACCCACGTGCTGTGGATCGCTCCCAACGCTGACGCGATGATTGGCTCGCACGTTGTTGAGCAACTCGCGTTCATCGTGGGCCGCGTGGTGGGGGTGGAGGCGTTCGCCTGGGAGGGCAATGACCGTCTCCATGTGCGTGCTCCGGGACTTGCATGGGATGACCTGCTTCGCGACGCTCAGGATGCGCTCGCTCTTCACCTCGCTACTGCCTGACTGAACGGCCTTCAACGACGGGGCTCGCAGGTAGGCTGGGTCGCAGCATCGACCCCCCACTTCTCGAGCCGAGGGATACGCATGACTGACGCCCCCGTCGCCGCCCCTGACCACCACCTCGACACCGTTGAGCGCGCCGCCGCGACGTCGGACCAAGAAATGCCGTACGCAGAACTTGGTCTCAAAGCGGATGAGTACGAGCGCATCGTCAGCTTGCTCGGCCGGCGCCCCACGGCAGCCGAACTCGCGATGTACTCCGTCATGTGGTCCGAGCACTGCTCGTACAAGTCTTCCAAGGTGCACCTGCGTCAGTTCGGTTCAAAGACCACCGACGACATGAAGAAGCGCCTCATGGTGGGCATGGGCGAGAACGCTGGTGTCGTCGACATTGGTGATGGCTGGGCCGTCACCTTCAAGATCGAATCCCACAACCACCCCTCCTACGTCGAGCCCTACCAGGGAGCTGCCACCGGCGTCGGCGGAATTGTGCGCGACATTCTTGCGATGGGTGCGCGCCCAGTTGCCGTGATGGACGAGCTTCGTTTTGGCGACATCGATCACCCCGACACGGCCCGCGTGGTCCACGGCGTGGTCTCCGGCGTTGGCGGTTACGGCAACTCGCTCGGACTGCCGAATGTGGGTGGCGGCTCGACCTTCGACCCCTCGTACCAGGGCAACCCGCTCGTCAATGCGCTGTGCGTCGGCGTGATGAAGCACGAGCAGATCCACCTCGCCAAGGCCGCTGGCGTTGGCAACAAGGTGGTGCTCTTCGGTGCGCGCACCGGCGGCGACGGCATCGGCGGCGCGTCGATCCTCGCCTCAGAGACCTTCGAAGACGGTGTGCCAGCGAAGCGACCGTCGGTGCAGGTGGGCGACCCCTTCATGGAGAAGGTGCTCATCGAGTGCTGCCTCGAACTCTTTGCCGCCGATGTCGTCGAAGGCATTCAGGACCTAGG
>CAZRHL010000108.1:0-6055 GCA_964600005.1 uncultured Demequinaceae bacterium | reverse complement strand
CGGCCATGGCTTACTTCTTCTTTCCGGCGACGGTCTTCTTGGGGCCCTTGCGGGTACGAGCGTTGGTCTTGGTGCGCTGACCGCGGACAGGCATGCCCTTGCGGTGACGCAGACCCTGGTAGTTGCCGATCTCAACCTTGCGGCGAATGTCGGCTGCCACCTCGCGGCGAAGGTCACCTTCAATGGTGAAGTTGCCTTCGATGAAGTCACGCAGCGTGACGAGCTGCTCGTCAGTGGCGTCCTTCACGCGAAGATCGGGGCTCACGCCGGTGGCGGCAAGAATCTGCTGCGCACGCGTGCGGCCAATGCCATAGATGTACGTCAAAGCGACTTCCATGCGCTTGTCGCGCGGGAGGTCGACTCCTACGAGTCGTGCCATGTTGTTTCTACTCCATCAGTAGTCGGAGGTCTGACGCTCGGATTCCCACGATTTCTTGTGCGGGCCGCGGCCTCCGAGCCGCGGGTACCGGTCTCCCGGTTCCGAACGAGGTCTTCAGTTGTTGACGTCTAGCCCTGGCGCTGCTTGTGGCGCGGGTTGTCGCAGATGACCATTACACGGCCACTGCGGCGAATCACCTTGCACTTATCGCAGATGGGCTTGACGCTCGGCTTCACCTTCATGGTTGGCTTTCCTTCGCCGTCGGCGCCGCTGACTTCATTAAGGCGTCGGCGACGGGTTACTTGTAGCGGTAGACGATGCGGCCGCGGGACAGGTCGTACGGGCTGAGCTCCACCACCACTCGGTCCTCCGGGAGGATTCGAATGTAGTGCTGGCGCATCTTTCCCGAGATGTGGGCGAGGACGAGGTGGCCATTGGTCAGTTCCACACGGAACGACGCGTTTGGCAATGCCTCAACCACGGTGCCCTCTACCTCAATGACGCCGTCTTTCTTGGCCATATACTCCGCTAACGTCGATGAACAGGATTGTAGGCGCGCAAAAACGCCCGACAGACAAGTCTAGACCATGCAACGGCGCGTCTCAACCACAGCGCCGAGCCGGGTCAATCGCGTTGCTCAAGGTCAACGGAATGCGTTGCGCAGCCGCTGAACTGCCGCGTCCGACACGCGCACATCGCGATGATCCGCAAGCTTGCGCACCACTGTAGACGGGGTGCGCGGATTGCGGAGCAATGCGAGCAGCACGTCGGGTTCGTGATCGTGTCCTAATGAGATGAGCGCCCCGGCCGGGGTGTCCGTCCGAGCGGCAACCGCTGCGCGCACCCGGGCAGAGCGGTGTGCGGCGTAAGGCAACAGCTCGGAACCGGTGACGGCCGGATCTGTCGCACGCGCGAGGTCATGTGCTGCGTCTCGCGCGGAAGGCAATCCCACCATGTCGTCGATTCGTCCTCTCGGAGTCTGCGGACCTGTGCGCTGTCCACACCATAAGCGCGCAACCCGCACTCTTCGAGCGCGTGTGACGAAATAGACATAACGGTCAACTGGGTCATGGTGCGCGGAAGCCTCGAACGGGAGCGAGGCGCATGTGCGGCTGCGGCTGATGGGCAGGCACAACGGGTTCAGGTGCGCTCATCCGCTCGACCTCTTGATTGACGAAGTTCGCTGCTGCTTGTGCGAGCGCGGCGCCAGGATCGACCTCAAGCTGCGCCCGGGCCGCCCGGTCATCTGCGTCCATTCGCTGCGCTGCTGAAAGGCGCACACGCGACTGACGGTGGAAGGCAAGCTCTTCGAGAACATCCCGTGGCAGCGCGGGATTCGACACGAGCGCAATGACCACGGGGACCGCCTTGTCAGAGGCGAGGTACTGCATGACGGAGCGCTGTGCGTGGTCGTTGAGCGCGACGGCAACGCGCACCTCGACCGAGATGTCATGGGCGAGAGTCACCATGAGCCCAAGCGGACAGTCCGGCCGAGCCGCGACGGCAGCCCTCACCAAGTAGTTGCGGCTTGCCCCCAGTTCGAGAAGTTCATTCTTGGTGCGGGCAGGGTCGCTCGCTGCGAGTACGTCCGGACTCGCACCGGGTGCGCTCCTGAATCCACGTGCCATGTGTCGGCCCCCTGTGCCAAGCACTGCGACGGCGGGGATAGCCGCCTCCTTCACGGTAAGGCGCCCGCGTTACAGGTGCCGTGCGCGCACGTAACGTCTGCGTGAACTGATGCCCCGCGTCGGCCACAAGAAAACGGCGGCGGCCCCGGGTAAGGACCGCCGCCGTCCGTCCGGATCACTCACGCGGCTGAGGGGTGCGCGTGCGGCCGGACTCTTGGGGTGACTCAGGCGTACATCCGTGCTGTACGAAGCCTGCGTTGGGCGAGAACGCCGATGCTTTCGCGCTTGTGGGAGACAAGACGCTCGAGGACTGATCGCGGCGCATTCGGGTTCGAGGCGAGCGCCTCAAGCACCCGCGGGTCGCTCTCATGGGCGAGCGACAGCATCGTCGCCAAGGGACAGTCGAGACGGGCAGCCACGGCGGCGCGCACGTCGGCCTTCCCGTGTGCAGCGAGGTCGACGAGCTCCGCGCGAGAGGTACGCGGGTCGTGCGCGCGGATCAGATCCTCATTCTTTGTGCGGGTGAGCGAAAGGGCCACGGAGAGAGTTCCTTCAGTCTTCAGTGGGTCCGAGTGACGGTGCGGACCGGGGCGGCGACACCTGATCGGTGCGCGGCTCCGGCGTGGATCGGCCCGAGGTCATCGGGAAGTGTGACAACGAGGAAGTCATGGCCCGGGTGCGCGACTGCTCCTGCAGGTCGCTCGAACTCGTCGAGGGGATCGTCCGGGCCGGGCTCGAAGACGGCGACGATCTCTGCGGGGTTCGGCGCAGGGGCAGGCGCAAGGGCGCCGGTTGCCCGCGGGGCAGCGGCGCGGGCTGCCGCGGCGAGTGTGGCGGCTTGGTCAGCCTCGATCATCTCGATGGGCTCGAGCGTCGCCGGCTCAGCGCTGGCGCCTACCGCCTGGTCGCCGTCCGCCCAGGCCGTCGCCCGCTCTCGCAGCTCGGGGATGAGGCGGTCCTCAACCTGATCGTGGACACGCTCAACGAGAGGGGTGGTGCGCATGCGCTCGGCCATCGCCTCGCGGACATCCTGGCGGCGGTGTTGCCCAAGACGTATGGCGATCGGCGCCTCGAGGTTCGGATTGCTGATGAGTGACAACAGCACCTCGTGGTGACGGTCTTGTGCGAGCGCGTCCATCACCGAACGTGCGGCACGGGGGTTGGCTGCCATCGCCGCACGCACTTCCCACCAGTCGTCATTGGCAAGTGCCGCCTGGACGCCGAGGGGCACGTCATCGCGGCGAGCGATCGTCTCGCGGACGATGCGGTGGCGCGACTGCGCGAGCAACGCGATGTGCGTCCGGTGCAGCCCCGGACGCTCAGCTTCCGCGCGTTCCGTCTCGGCCGTTGACCGCGCGATAGGCAGTCGCTTGGACATAGTGCTCCCTGAAGCAAAAAAGGACACCGGCGGTTTCGCGCCGGCTTTGCCGACCGTCACCAGGTGCCCTCCTGTGTGGTCTCGCTCTCATTGATACATTTCGGACATCTCGGAGCGCTAGTCTTTTCCGTCAATTGTGAGAATGTCCACACGAGAAGCCCCAAAATCCCTGGTAACCCCCAGGATTTTGCCCCCCAACATGGGGGCACCACGTGTGGTCAGGGCGCGACGGGCGTCACGCCTCGCCCCGAGAGCTCGCGAGCCCCACCGTCGGGCGCCGTGAGCACCCAGATGCCGTCTTCGTGGATGGCGACGCTGTGCTCCCAGTGAGCCGCACGCGAACCGTCAGCTGAGACGACCGTCCACCCGTCGTCGAGCACGTCAGAGTCGCCGGTGCCCACGACGAACATCGGCTCGATCGCGAGGCACATGCCGGGCTTGACGCGCGGAGACTTTCCCTTGGTGCGGTAGTTGAGCACATCGGGCGCTTGGTGCATTGCGGTGCCGATGCCGTGCCCGACAAAGCCGAGCAAGGGGTAGAGGCCGGCAGCGTCGGCCACATCCTCGATCGCCCCCGCCACCTCGTCGAGCCGCTGAGCCGTGGCGAGGGTCGCGATGCCCGCCCACAAGGCGTCACGGGTGCTCTTGACGAGATGGGTGTCCTGTCCCCCACGCGCCGCACCGGCGATGACCGTGACAGCGGAGTCCGAATGCCAGCCGTCGACAATGGCACCGCAATCGATCGATACGACGTCACCATCGGCGATCTCAAGGTCACCGGGGATGCCGTGGACCACTTCGTGGTTGACGGACACGCACGTGACGGCGGGGAAGCCGTGATAGCCGAGGAAGTTCGACGTGGCGCCAGCGGTCTCGATGACGCGGCGAGCGGCGGCATCAACGTCAGCTGTTGTCGCACCGGGCACCGCTGCGGCCGACGCTGCGGCGAGCGCCTCCGCAGTGATGTGACCGGAGCGAGCCATCACGCGCATCTGGGCACGTGACTTCAGCTCGATGCCACGAGCCATGATTACCGCGCGTCGAGTGCGGCCAGGATGCGGGCGGTGACCTCATCGACATCGCCGATGCCGTCGACGCTCGTCAACAGGCCCCGCTCGGCGTAGAACGCGGCAAGGGGCGCAGTCGACTCGTCGTAGACGCGCAGGCGGGCGCGGATGACGTCTTCAGTGTCATCGGCCCGGCCCTCGATCGTGGCCCGGTTGAGAAGTCGTTCGGTCACCACATCGTGGTCAGCGGTGATCTCAAGGACAGCGGTGAGGGTGTGACCGAGCTCAGCGAGCATCGTGTCGAGTTCGACAGCCTGCTCGGGATTGCGCGGGTAGCCGTCGAGCAAGAAGCCGTTCGTCACGTCGGCCTGTGCAAGGCGGTCCTTCACCATGGCGTTCGTCACCTCATCGGGCACCAATGCGCCAGCGCTCATGTACTCCTGCGCCTTGCGACCGAGCTCGGTCTCGTTCTTCACGTTTGCACGGAAGATGTCTCCGGTCGAGATAGCGGGTACACCGTAGTGCTCGGCAAGGCGTGCAGCCTGGGTGCCTTTGCCTGCTCCGGGTGGGCCAACGAGGACAAGTCGCATTACCGGAGGAACCCTTCGTATCGACGCTGTTCAAGTTGCGACTGGATGCGCTTGACGGTGTCAAGGCCAACGCCAACGAGAATGAGGATGGTGGTCGCGCCCAGCGGAATCTGGGCGTTGAGGCCCAGCATCGCAAGCGTGATCGACGGAATGAGCGCAACGATCGCCAAGTACGTTGAGCCTGCGGCAGTGATGCGCGACAACACGTAGTCGAGGTAGTCGGCGGTCGGCTTGCCCGGGCGGATGCCGGGCACAAAGCCGCCGTACTTCTTCATGTTGTCGGCCACTTCGGTGGGGTTGAACGTGATGGCGGTGTAGAAGTACGCGAAGAACACGATGAGCAGCACGTAGATCGCAATGTGCAGCGGTGCTGCCGGATCCGTGATGTGGGTCTGCACCCACAACACCCAGCCATCAGGGTTCTGACCCTGGAACTGAACAATGACGTACGGCAGCTGGAGCAGCGATGCGGCAAAGATCACGGGGATCACGCCCGCCATGTTGATCTTCAGCGGAATGTAGGTGGACGAACCGCCCAGCATGCGACGGCCCACCATGCGCTTGGCGTACTGAACCGGGATGCGGCGCTGCGACTGCTCGACGTAGACAACCGCGCAGATCACTGCGAGCAGCACGAGAGCGACAACAAAGAGGTTGCGCACGCGGTCCGAAGAGTTCCAGATCTGAGACACGGCGCCAGGGAACGAGGCTGCGACTGAGGTGAAGATCAGCAGCGACATGCCGTTGCCGACGCCGCGCTCGGTGATGCGTTCGCCTAGCCACATGATGAACACGGTGCCCGCGGTCATCGTCAGCACCATGATGGCGATGACGTTCCACGAGTCATTCGGGATCACGGGCGGGCAGTTCGGGAAGAACATGCCGTTGCGCGCCATCGTGATGTACGAGGCGGACTGCAATGCGGCGAATCCGACCGCGAGGTAGCGGGTGTACTGCGTCAGCTTGGCCTGGCCTTCGGCACCTTCCTTGTGAAGGGTTTCGAAGCGAGGGATCAGCACGCGCAGCAGTTGCACCATGATCGACGCGGTGATGTAGGGCATGATGCCCAGTGC
>CAZRHL010000107.1:0-6068 GCA_964600005.1 uncultured Demequinaceae bacterium | reverse complement strand
GCGGCGGCGCGGTTCTGGATCTGGCTCTTCTCGTCCTGCATCGACACGACGATGCCGGTGGGCAAGTGCGTGAGGCGCACGGCAGAGTCGGTCGTGTTGACGGACTGACCACCCGGTCCGGAGGAGCGGAACACGTCCACCTTGATCTCCGACTCAGGAACCTCGATGTGGTCGGTCGACTCGATCTGCGGAATCACCTCAACCGCGGCAAAGCTCGTCTGACGCTTGTCAGCGGAGCCAAAGGGGCTGATGCGGGCGAGGCGGTGGGTTCCGGCCTCGACGGACAGGCGGCCGTAGGCGTAGGGGGCGTCCACTTCGAACGTGACGGACTTGATGCCTGCGCCTTCGGCGTACGACGTGTCGAGCACCTTTGTCGCGTAACCGTGGCGCTCTGCCCAACGCAAGTACATGCGCAGCAGCATCTCGGCGAAGTCGGTCGCATCATCGCCGCCAGCGCCGGAGCGAATGGTGACAACGGCGTCGCGCTCATCCCACTCCCCCGACATGAGCGTGCGCACTTCCATTGCGTCGAGGTCCTTGCGCAACTGGTGGAAATCGGCCTCCGCCTCGGCGAGCGTCTCGGCGTCCTCGCCTTCGACACCCATTTCAACGAGTACCTCGAGGTCGTCCAAGCGGCGCTCAAAGCCCTGGACACGCTCGAGTTCGGAGTTCGCGGCGCTGAGGGTGCTGGTGATCGCTTGGGCGCGCTCTTGGTCGTCCCACAGGTCAGGGGCCGACGCTTGGGCTTCCAGGTCTGCGATGCGCGCCTTCAGCGCGGTTGGGTCGAGAACGGCCTCGATCTGCGCGAAGGTGCTGCGCAGCTGCGCGATTTCAGCGGGAAAGTCGATGGCCACGGTTGCTCAGTCTAGTCCGGATGAAAAGTCCCCAGACATGAGGAAAGGGGCCGGCTCCCCATTGCGCCGGCCCCTTGAGGCGTTGGGTGTCCCCTCCCAACGTCTCCCCACACACAAGCATGCACCCCGGAAACAACGAAGGGTCGGGACCCTGGTCCCGACCCTTCGTTGTGTGTGTTTTCAGAGGGTGTGATCCGCCTTACTTAGCGGACTTCTTGGCGCCCTTCGCCGGTGCGGCGGGCTCGCTGACGCGACGTGCCTTGACCTCGTCCCACGTGATTCCGTAGTACGCGGCTTCCATCATCACCTTCATGTCCTCGAGGATCGGAAGGCGCGGGTTAGCAGGTGCGCACTGGTCCGCGTAAGCGTTCATCGCGAGGGTGTCGAGCGAGGCCATGAACTCGGCCTCGTCCACACCGACCTCCTTGAAGGAGCGCTCGATGCCCACCTTGTCGCGCAGCTCCTCGACCGCCTTGGCGTAGGACTCCACACCCTCTTCGGGGGTCGAGGCCGGGAGGCCGAGGTGCTTGGCGATCTCCTGGTAGCGCTGAGGTGCTACGTAGGACTCCGCCTTGGGCCACGACGTCGGCTTGGTGGGAACCTTGCCGTTGTAGCGGATCACGTGCGGCAAGTAGAGGGCGTTGGTGCGACCGTGCGCAATGTGGAACGTCGAGCCGGTCACGTGCGACATGGCGTGCACCAAACCAAGGAACGCGTTGGCGAAGGCCATACCGGCGATCGTTGCGGCGTTGTGCATCTTCTCGCGGGCCTTGATGGCCTCGCCACCCTCGTTGACCGACTCCGCGATGTACTCGAAGACCATCTTGATGGCCTGCAAACACAGACCGTCCGTGTAGTCGTTCGCGTACACCGAAACGAAGGCCTCGGTGGCGTGGGTAAGAGCGTCCATGCCGGAGTCCGCAGCAACCCGCGCGGGCAGGTTGGCCGTGAGCACCGGGTCCACGATCGCCACGGTGGGCGTGAGCGCGTAGTCCGCGAGCGGGTACTTGCGGCCGCTCTCCGGGTCCGAGATCACCGCGAACGGCGTCACCTCCGAGCCGGTACCCGACGTGGTGGGGATGCACACGAGCGAGGCCAGGTCACCCAACTTGGGGAACTGGAAGGCACGCTTGCGGACGTCGAAGAACTTCTCCTTCAGGTCGGCGAAGTCGATGTCGGGGTGCTCGTAGAGCAGCCACATCACCTTTGCCGCGTCCATCGGCGAACCGCCGCCCACCGCGATGATCGTGTCGGGCTTGAACGCGCGGAGCACCTCGGCACCCTTGCGCACTGTGGCCACCGACGGCTCAGGCTCGACGTCGTCGATGATCTGGACCGAGACCGGGTTGTCGCGGCGGTTCAGCACATCGAGCACCTTGTCGACAATGCCGATGCGGGTCATCGTCGCGTCCGTGATGATGGTGACGCGGTTGACCCCGTGCATGTCGTGCAAGTACTGGATCGCGTTGGGCTCGAAGTACGTCTTCGCAGGCACCTTGAACCACTGCATGTTGTTGTTCCTCCGGCCGATGCGCTTGACGTTGATGAGGTTCACTGCGGTGACGTTGTTGGACACCGAGTTGTGACCGTAGGAGCCGCAGCCCAGGGTCAACGACGGCAGGAAGGCGTTGTAGATGTCACCAATGCCACCGTGGCTGGAAGGAGCGTTCACGATGATGCGGATCGCCTTGCAGCGCTTGCCGAACTCCTTGATCAGTGCCTCGTCCGTGGCGTGGATCGCCGCGGAGTGGCCCAGACCGTGGAACTCCACCATCTGCTCGGCGTAGGTGAGGCCCTGCTCGGTGTCGTTGGACTTCAGCACGGCAAGCACCGGGCACAGCTTTTCGCGGGTCAGCGGCTCAGACTCACCAACGGTGGAGACCTCAACAAGGATGATCGAGGTCTCCTCGGGCACCGAGAAGCCGGCCTGCTCGGCGATCCACTGAGGGCTCTTGCCAACGACGTTGGGGTTGAGCTTGGCGCCAGCGCAGTTCTCGCCGTTTGCCGTCACACCGAAGATGAACTCTTCGAGCTTGGCCTTCTCGTCCTTGGTCACCTTGTACGCGTGGAGGCGCTTTAACAGACGCATCGCGTCTTCGTAGACCTCCTTGTCCAAGATCACGGCCTGCTCGGATGCGCAGACCATGCCGTTGTCGAAGGCCTTGGAGATGATGATGTCGTTGACGGCGCGGTCCAGGTTGGCGGACTTGTGCACGTAAGCGGGCACGTTGCCCGCGCCGACGCCGAGGGCCGGCTTGCCGCAGGAGTAGGCCGCCTTCACCATGGCGTTGCCACCGGTGGCGAGGATGAGGGCGACGCCGTCGTGGTTCATCAGCGCACCAGTCGCTTCGAGCGACGGCGTCTCAACCCATTGGATGCAGTGCTCGGGAGCACCGGCGGCAACAGCGGCGTCGCGCACGATCTTGGCGGCGGCCACGGAGGACTGCTGCGCGCTCGGGTGGAACGCGAAGATGATCGGGTTGCGGGTCTTCAGCGCGATGAGCGACTTGAAGATCGCGGTCGACGTGGGGTTGGTCACGGGAGTGACACCAGCCACCACACCCACGGGCTCGGCGATCTCGGTGATACCGCGAATCGGGTCCTCGTTGATGATGCCCACGGTCTTCATTGGAGCCATCGAGTGGGTGACGTGCTCGCAGGCAAAGATGTTCTTCACGGCCTTGTCTTCGAAGACGCCACGGCCGGTCTCCTCGACCGCCAGGACTGCAAGTTCACCGTGCTGGTTCAAAGCGGCGACCGATGCCTTCTTCACCAGGAAGTTGACGTCCTCCTGCGTGAAGCGCGCGTACTCGGCGAGTGCCTTCTGCGCGTTCGCAACAAGGGCATCGATCTGCGCCTGGACATTCGGGGCGTCAGTGGTGGCCGGAGCGGCGTTAGGAGCGGTGGTAGTCATGGGGGTTGTCCTCCTCGTGGAGCCCTGATGGGCTTCTGAAGTAGACGATATGCCCCGTTGAGGCCAAATGACGCGGTCCTAGGTCCCAGGACCTTTGACCCCTGAGGCGCATCTCGCCCCGTCTGGCTGGGGCGAGATGTCACACCCCGTGGTCCCAGGATGGGGGACCTAAGGCCGCCCCGATCAGGTGCAGGGCGGCCGCGCTACGCCGCGTACTCCTTGAGCGCCGAAATGAGCCCGGCAAGGCCCTTCTTCGCATCAGCAAAGAGCATGCCCGTCTTGGGGTTCGTGTAGAGCTCGTTGTCGAGACCCGCGTACCCGTGACCGAGCGAGCGCTTCATCACCACGATCTGACGGGCTTTGTCGACATCGAGGATCGGCATGCCGGAGATCGGGTTGCCAGCGCGCCTGGCCGCGGGGTTGGTGACGTCATTCGCACCCACCACAAGAGCAACGTCGGCCGTCTCGAACTCAGGGTTGACGTCGTCCATCTCCTTGAGCTGGTCGTACGGCACATCCGCCTCCGCGAGCAGCACGTTCATGTGACCGGGCATGCGGCCGGCCACCGGGTGGATCGCGTACATGACAGTGATGCCCTTGGCGGCGAGCGCCTTGCCAAGCTCGCCTGCCTCGCGTTGCGCCTGTGCGGCTGCAAGCCCATAACCGGGGACGATGATGACCTTCGAGGCGTAAGCAAGCTGAAGGGCGACGTCGTCGATGTCCGCGCGCCGAACGTCGGCCGCACCGCCCACGACCTCCGCACCGGCGCTGTCGCCCGTGCCGAAGCCGCCCACCATGATCGCGAGGATTGACCTGTTCATCGCGTCGGCCATGAGCTTGGTGAGGATGGTGCCGGCCGCGCCGACGAGCGCACCCGCGATGATGAGGATGTCGTTGTCGACAACAAAGCCTGCCATCGCGACGGCGAGGCCGGTGAAGGCGTTGAGGAGTGACACGACAACGGGCATGTCGGCGCCGCCGATCGGCAACGTCATGAGGATTCCGAAGCCGAGCGCGCCAATGGTGACGACGATGAGCGGCGCCACGCCAGGAGCCGCGACGAGCCACACGATGCCGCCGACGCCGACTGCGGCACTGAGCAGCGACAGCACCCGGGAGCCGGGGAAGGTGACCGGGGCCCCTGAGACCCAGCCCTGCAGCTTGCCGGCGGCGATGAGCGAACCGGAGAAGGTGATCGCACCGATGAGGATGTCGAGACCAACGGGCACGGTCAGTTCGGCTGGGCTGTGCGACAGGTCAAGCGCGCGCAGCATCTCGACGGCCGCGACAACGGCCGCAGCGCCGCCGCCGACGGCGTTGAACAGCGACACCATCTGCGGCATCGCGGTCATGTGGACGCCCTTGGCTCCCCACACACCGCCAGCGGAGCCGACGGCGAGGCCACCAAGCAGGGCGATCCACCCCCAGGTCGTGATGGTGAAGTGGTCGTTGGTCGCGACCCACGCGATGGTGAGGCCGATGGCGAGCGTCATTCCGGCGGCCGAGAGCAGGTTTCCGTTGCGTGCCGTCTTGGGCGATCGCATCATGTGCAGCCCCAGCACAAAGGTGGTGGCTGATACGAGGTAGAGCAGCCGCATCACGATCTCAAAGGTGCTCATTTCTGCGCCTCCTGCTCACGCTGCGGTCGCGCTTTGAACATGCCAAGCATGCGGTCGGTCACCACGTAACCGCCCACCACGTTCGCGGCGGCGAAGGCGGCGGCCACAAAGGTGAGGACGTAGCCGAGCGGGCTGTCGACAACGCCGGCGATGAGCACGGCACCCACGACCACGACGCCATGGATTGCGTTGGCGCCGGACATCATCGGCGTGTGCAGTGTGGCGGGGATCTTTGAGATCACCTCGAAGCCCACGAGCAGCGCGAGCACAAAAAGGCCCAGGTCATTGAGCAGTTCGGGGCTCATGCCACATCCCCCTTGGTGCCGATGAGCATCGCGCCGATGACGTCGTCTGCCGCATCGACAACCACCTCGCCGTCAACCACGATCGCGTTCACTACGGCGAGCACATTGCGGGCGTATGCGTCCGACGCTGCGGGCGCCATGTCGGCCGCAATGCCGCCGGCGCCGATGATGACGACGCCGTTCTTGGTCACCACTGTCTCGCCATCAACCGAACCAGCGACGTTGCCGCCCTTGTCCGAAGCCGCGAGGTCAACAATGACCGAGCCGCGTCGCATCGCGGCCACCGTCTCCTTGGTGACAAGCAGCGGCGGCTTGCGGCCGGGCACCTTGGCGGTGCTGATGACGACGTCAAAAGTGGCGATCGCTTCGCTGAGCT
>CAZRHL010000106.1:0-6082 GCA_964600005.1 uncultured Demequinaceae bacterium | reverse complement strand
AGCGCCACATCTGCTTGAGGCCGAACTCCTCGACGCGCGCCTCGTCGGGGGTGATGGTGGCGCACTTGACGCCGACGCCGTGCTTCTTGATGGCGTGAGCGGCGTCGTGGGTGATCTGGTCATCCGTCGCGTCGCGCTCTTCAATGCCAAGGTCGTAGTACTCGAGATCCACATCGAGGTAGGGGTGGATCAGGCGGTCCTTGATGAACTGCCAGATGATGCGTGTCATCTCGTCGCCGTCGAGCTCGACAACCGTGCCTTCGACCTTGATTTTCGCCATGCGGGCGCTCTCCTCATCGTCGTGGGGTGCTGTGCATAAGGCTAGTCCACGCTCACGGCTCGCTGTACCCGACGCATGTCCCACCCACCATCCCCTTTTTCCTCGTGCTGAGCGTTAGGTAGATGCAAAGATGAACCGGGCAAGGGTGCCCGCCCCATCACCATGGAGGTTGCCGATGAGTCACGACGCCGAGGCTGACTTTCGTGACGACCTTGTGCCGGTCGAGGAGCCATGGCCTGTCACCGAGGTGAGCCGAGCGCTGCCGGGTCGGCTCACGGCCGAGGCGTGCGGCACCTTCGCCCTCGTCGCCGCCGGGCTTGGCACTGTCTACCTGGTCCAGCCTTTCAACCAAGGGCTCACCCTGGTCCCGGGTCTCAGCTTCGGTCTCGCGCTGTACGTCGTGTTCGTGGCCTTGCACCGAGTCTCGGGAGCTCATCTCAATCCTGCAGTCACGCTCGGCATGTGGGCCGCTGGGCGATTCCCGGGGCGGGACATCGCGCTGTACGTGCTTGCGCAGGTCATTGGCGCCATCGCCGCTGGCGCGACATTGCTCGGGGTGGCTTCGTTGCGGCCAGGCGGCGATGTGCGGCGCACTGCGCTCACAATGGTGGCAAATGGCTGGGGTGACCATTCGACGTGGGATGTGACCGTGTGGGAGGCACTGGGCATTGAGACAGTGCTCGTGGCCGCGTTTATCGCTGTGGTCCTCGCCGTCACGTCGGTGACCGCACACGCGCACCATGCGCCTGCCGCCATCGGCATCACCTTTGGCGCACTCGTCACCTTCTCGATTCCGCTCACCAACGGCGCGATCAACCCGGCGCGCTCAACGGCGGCAGCGGTCTTCGCCGAGCCGTGGGCGCTTGGTCAGCTGTGGACCTGGTGGCTCGCCGCGATTGTCGCCGGCGTCGTGGTCGGCCTTGCCTTCCGCGCCTTCGGCCCATCTGAGGATCTCGAAGACCCCAAGACGCATACGGCACCACCGGTCGCCTGAGTGACGCTCACCGTCGGGCTGTGCCCCGTGGACGCATCAACGGGAGCCAAGTAGAACGTCAGCCAAGTGGCGTGGTGAGCCCCAGATACAGCAGTGCCGCGCCAAAGGCGGCAAGCACCGCCACGTCGATCACACGATTGCGGACGACGAACGCCCTCCTCAGGGGCGCAAACATCCGCGCGGCCGCGCCTGCGAAGGCAAAGCCCGCCATCCCGATGATCGCCACCTGCGCCGACACGATGAGCGCGGCACCGACAAGCACAAGCGCCCCGGTGAGGACGAGCACGGCAACGCGACCTGACGTGACGACCGGTTCTGACATTGCCGCTCCTAGTGGAAGAAGTGCCGTGCGCCCGTGTGGAACAGCGCGATGCCAGCCTTGTCAGCCGCTTCGATGACGGCGTCGTCGCGGATCGAGCCACCGGGCGAGACGACGGCGGCGACACCCGCGTCGATGAGGACCTGGAGACCATCGGGGAACGGGAAGAAGGCGTCCGACGCTGCGACGGCTCCGGCGGCACGTTCGGCTCCGGCACGCTCAACGGCGAGGCGGCACGAGTCCACTCGGTTGACCTGCCCCATCCCGATTCCGACGGCCGCTCCGTCCTTGGCGAGGAGGATCGCGTTTGACTTGACGGACCGGCATGCACGCCAAGCGAACTCGAGATCGGCCATCACCGCGTCCGAGGGACGGGCCCCGGCAACGAGAGTCCACGTCGAGGCGGGGTCGCCAGGAGCGTCCACGGCGTCGGCCTGCTGGACGAGCAGACCACCCGAGATACGGCGGAACTCGAGCCCCGCCGTGAGCGGGTCGATCTCGAGGATGCGGAGGTTCTTCTTCGCCTGGAGCACCTCAAGCGCCTCAGGCTCGTAGCCGGGGGCGGCGATGACCTCAGTGAAGATGTCGGCGATCTGGCGGGCGGCCTCTGCCGTCACCGTACGGTTCGCAGCGATCACGCCGCCGTAAGCGGAGACGGGGTCGGTCTCATGTGCGCGTCGGTGGGCCTGCGCAACGTCCGCGCCCACGGCAATTCCGCACGGGTTCGCGTGCTTGATGATCGCCACTGCGGTCGTCGCGTGATCGTAAGCGGCGCGCACAGCGGCGTCGGCGTCCACGTAGTTGTTGTAGCTCATCTCCTTGCCGTGGAGCTGGCGAGCGTGGGCGATGCCTCCTGCGGCAAGCGGGTCACCGTACACCGCGGCCCGCTGGTGCGGGTTCTCGCCGTAACGCAAGGTGCCAAGCCGGGTGTAGGACGAGGCGCTCCAGGCAGGAAAGCCCGTGCCGTCGTCGTCCGGAGCGACAACATTTCCCATCCACGACGCCACGTGGATGTCGTAGTCAGCGGTGTGGCGGAATGCCCGCGCGGCAAGCGCCTGACGCTCGGCGAGCGTGAATCCGCCCGCCTGGACAGCGTCGATGACGCCCGAGTAGTCGGCGGGGCTCACGACGACGGCAACCGACGGGTGGTTCTTTGCAGCGGCGCGCACCATTGAGGGGCCGCCGATGTCGATCTGCTCGATCACGTCGTCCTGGCCGGCGCCCGAGGCGACGGTCTGCGCGAAGGGGTAGAGGTTGACCACCACAAGGTCGAACGGCTCGATCTCAAGATCAGCGAGCTGAGCGCGGTGCGACTCAAGGCGCCGGTCGGCGAGGATGCCGGCGTGCACACGCGGGTGAAGCGTCTTGACCCTGCCGTCGAGGCACTCGGGGAAGCCGGTGAGGCTCTCCACCGCCGTCACAGCGACGCCCATGGACGCGATCCGCGCCGCTGTGGAACCTGTCGAGACGATCTCAACCCCTGCGTCCGCCAAAGCGGCGACAAGGTCCTCCAGGCCCGACTTGTCGTAGACCGAGATCAACGCCCTCTTGATCGCGAGGCGCTCGTTCATGCTGTGGGTCCTTCCAGTGCCGTGCCGAGCCGCGTGCGGCGTCCGTCGACTGTCCATCCATGTCGCACCATCGTGCCGATGGTGGTGACCACAAGATCTCGCTCGACGATTTTGATGCGTTCGTGCAAGGTGGCTTCGGTGTCATCTTCTCGCACTTCGACGGCCGCCTGCGCAAGCAGCGGTCCGGTGTCGACGCCCTCGTCGATGAGCATGACGCTGCAGCCGGTGATCTTCACCCCCGCCGCAAGTGCGTCGCGCACGCCATGAGCGCCGGGGAATGAGGGGAGCAGGGCCGGATGCGTGTTGACGATGCGGCCTCCGAATGCGGCAAGCAGCGGAGTGCCGACGAGCCGCATGAAGCCTGCAAGGACGACAAGATCCGGCTCGAAGGCCTCGACGGTGCGTGCGAGCGCCTCGTCCCACGTCGCACGGTCCGGGAAGTCCTTGACGCCGACGACAGCCGTGGGAATGCCCGCCTGTGCCGCGACCTCAAGGCCGGCAGCGTCGGCCCGGTCAGAGATGACAGCGGCGATTCGCGCCCCGTATGCGGGGTCTTCGCAGGCGGTCGCGAGGGCCGTCATGATGGAGCCGGTTCCCGAGATGAGAACCACGAGTCGCGCAGGCCGGTTTGTCACAGTCAGACCCTATCGGCATGCTTGGTCCATGACTTTCAGGAGCGTGCCGTGACCCCTCCCCCGTCCTCGGGACCGCCCGCTCGCACCCCCGTGCCCGAGAAGGCCGCGTATTACACGCGCCTGTTCATCATCTTGATGGTGGTGGCATGGATTGTGTCCGCCATGCCCTTCCCGCTGCGCTTTGGCCTCGTTCTCGCCTCTGCAGCTGCGGGAGCCGCCGGCATCATGGCGCTCATCGAAGCCTTCAAAGCTCCTGGTGCGACCACGCTGCGCATCCTCTTAGGAGTGGGCGGCGCGGTGGCAGGCTACCTGGGCCTGCTCGGCATCGGGTACATCCTCGTCGCGCCCGACGTCATGGCCTACGAGTCCTGCATGAGCACCGCACTCACTCCTCAGCGGGAGAATCAGTGTCGGGCGGACTATCGGCAGGATGTGTTTGACCGCTACGGGATCGAGATTCCGTAGGCGATGCAGCCGACGCGGGCTTCGCTCCCGAGTTTCGCACCCTGATGGTCGTGGTGCCGTACAAAGCGCCGAGGGTGTGCCAGGATGCCGCTGCCGCGAGTGCTCCTCCCCCAAACTCGGCCATGACAAGAAGCACGGTGGGCCCAACGGCTGGGCCGACGTCGCTGAAGGTGCCCGGACCCATTGAGCCCGTTGTCGCGTACGCCGCGGCGCCGATCACGGATGTGCTGATCGCGACGCCCACGCCAATCGCCGCGAGCGCCTGCAGGCCGGTGCCGATGCGGCGCCGCAGCACAAAGGCCATGAGGAAGCCGACCAGCACGACAAGCCACGGCATCCAGCCAAAGAGTCCGCCGCCGTGCGGCAAGGCAGCCAGAATCGGCACCGGGCCGCCGGGGTCGCCGGTGCCAGATGGCACGTAGTGCACACCCCCGAGCATGTAGCCGCCGCCCGTGATCCACGCCATCACCCACACGACGAGCGTGGGGGCGTAGAGAGTCTCAAGGAACGCAAGCGCGACTCCCGAGACGGTGTCAGGCTCGAGTGCCGTCGCCGTCTGCGCAAGGACATGACGATGTGCCACCACTGCCCCCGCAGCGACGACGGCCGCGGTGACGATGATCGTTCCCGTCATAGCGGCGGCGAGGCGCACCCCCGCGCGCACCGCCTTCGGGATTGAGTCGAGCCACGCGAGCACCGCTCCGCGCTGGCGGATGAGTCCCCAGGCAACGGATGGGATCGCGAGCGCGGCAGCAATGACAGCGGCGCGCACCACGCGGTCCCCGTGGTCGGGCACACCTGCCCACGCCATCGCGCACATGCTCGCGACAGTCGCGGAGAAGGCAAGGACTGCAGCGCATCCCGCGGTCCACGTGGCAGACGCGAAGCGCCGCGCGAGCTGCATCAGCATGAGCATCGTGAGCGCCGGGATGCCGAGCGGCCAGAGCGAGATCGGCACACCGTCCACGGCCCACGGCACCCCAAAGCCCAACAGCCACACGCGTACAGCCATGCCGGTGGACGTCGACCACGACACCGCCGCATCAGTGCTCGCCGCGGCGAACACCCACATCGGGATGAGAACGAGCGCATACGAGAACAGGGCCGCCTGGACTCCGGCGGCTACTCCGCCCAGCCAGCCCGGTCCTTGCTGCTGCACCACCTGCACGGCTTGCGTCGCTGCGCGTGCGGTCGCTTGCGAGACCCGGGCAATCGGGGTGGTCGCGGTCATGCCGCTATCGTGACCTGCCGCACCGGTCGTCGCTGGGATCGGCGCGCGACCGGTGACGACTGAACGCCCGCTAACCGCCGAGGATCTCGCGCATGAGGCGTGCGGTCTCGGTGGGGGTCTTGCCCACCTTGACGCCGGCAGCCTCGAGAGCTTCCTTCTTCGCCTGAGCGGTGCCCACCGAGCCGGACACGATCGCGCCCGCGTGACCCATCGTCTTGCCCTCGGGAGCCTCGAAGCCTGCCACGTAGCCCACCACCGGCTTGGTGATGTGCTCCTTGATGTAGGCGGCCGCGCGCTCTTCCGCGTCGCCGCCGATCTCACCGATCATCACGATGCCATCGGTGTCCGGGTCGTCCTGGAAAGCCTGCAGACAGTCGATGTGAGTGGTGCCCACGATCGGGTCGCCACCGATGCCCACTGCGGTCGAGAAACCGATGTCACGGAGTTCAAACATCATTTGGTAGGTCAGCGTGCCGGACTTTGACACGAGGCCGATGCGACCCGGGCCGGTGATGTCGGCAGGGGTAATCCCCACATTCGACTGACCCGGCGTGATGAGACCAGGACAGTTGGGGCCGATGAGCCGC
>CAZRHL010000105.1:0-6146 GCA_964600005.1 uncultured Demequinaceae bacterium | reverse complement strand
TCACCGACGCTCAGGGTCGTGAGGTGAACTTCAAGAACACCATCATCATCATGACGACCAACCTGGGCGCGGACGCGATCTCGAAGCGCCAGGCCACCGGCTTCGCGAAGGTGACCGACGGTAGCCAGAGCTACGACGACATGGTGAAGTTGGTGAACACCAAGCTGAAGGAGCACTTCAAGCCCGAGTTCCTCAACCGTGTCGACAACGTGGTGGTCTTCCCGCAGCTGACGCAGGACGAGATCATCCAGATCGTCGACCTCATGATCGCTCGTCTCGACGAGCGCATGCGGGACAAGAACATGGGCGTCGAACTCACGACTGCCGCCAAGCGACTCCTTGCAGAGCGCGGTTATGACCCCGTGCTTGGTGCGCGACCGTTGCGCCGTGCCATTCAGCGCGAGATCGAGGACCAGCTGTCCGAGAAGATCCTGTTTGGCGAGCTCACGTCCGGTCAGATCGTTCGAGTGGACGCCAAGGGCGAAGGCATCCTTGGCGAGTTCACCTTCGAGGGCATCGACAAGGACGAGATCCTCGACGCCCCGGTCGCCGAGGTAGGTGCCGACGCTGGTCCGGCGAGCGATTCGTCCGACGCTGGTCCGGCCGCATCCGGCCAGGAGTAAGTTCTTCTGTCTCAGAGCCCCGGTCCGCTTCGGCGGGCCGGGGCTTTGTGGTTCCCGGAATCGGCATGCGTTAGCGCGGCGCGAGCGTACCCCGCTACGTTGTCCCCATGAGCCATGCGTCTGATCTGCCAGGAGTGTCCGGACCACCGGATGCACCGGGAGACCCCGAGACGTCCGGTCTCAGACGGCGCCGGCGACGAGCAATTGCCATCGCGCTCATTCCGTTCACTCTTTTCGTGGTCATCATCGCGGCAGTGGTCGCGTGGTACCTCGACGACCCCTCCAAGCCAGTGCCCACCTACATGGCTGGCAGCGGTGTGGAGTTCGCGACCAACGGGCCGATTCCGGGCAACCCCGTGGGCGGAACTGATGTGGTCTTGTGGCTCAGCGGGGTCGGTGATGGCCAGGCGAGGATCAAGCTCGATCACTACGAGTCCAACACGGAGCAAATGTGGACTGTCAAGGTTGGTGACACCGTGAACTTTCGCGGCCTGTCCGTGACCGTGTGCGCAATCTGGGAGAACGAGAAGCGCCTTGCCCCGTGGGACGAGATGGCACCGGGAGACAATTCCTTCTCCGACCGGTTGTACTACGTGGCCTCAACGGACGACCTGATCCCGGTATGCCCGGCCCAAGTCTCTTAAGTAGGTGCCTGGCGCTACGTTGTTCTCGGCTATTGCTGTGACTTTGTGGCTCAAAAGGACGTGGGCATGATCGCTTCGACGCGACTAATCGCAGCGCACGCGAGCGCTTTGGCGCTCGTGCTTTGTGGAGGATGCACGCTCGGTGCCGACTCGAGTACCGGCTCAACTAAGCAGTCGTTTGCTGACGCGGTTGCTACAACAATTGACGATGCCAAGGCTGGCAATGCGGGCGATGAGCAGATCGCAATCTTGGAACACGCACGAGAGAAGGGCGTCCTCACTTTTGAGGACGCGCTGTCTGCAATTCTCGCCGAAATGGATTGTGTGACAAGCGGGGGAGGCACTGTCGAGTACTACGAGCAACGGCAGTCGTCAGGCTTTGTCATCCCCGCCTATTTGGTCCTCGCTGATGACGACGCCGGCCTCGAGGCGATCAATCCCGTTGTGACATCGTGCAATACCCGGCACTCGTTCTGGGTGAACAGGCTGTATCAATTGCAGCCCAGTTCCCTGCAGGTTCGCGATGCCTTTGTCGAGGAGGCTGCGCCTCAGATGAGAGCGTGCCTGGAAGAACACGGCTATGTCATCGAGCCAGACGCGACCGGCGCAGAACTGTCAGCCATCGCAATCAAGGTGTACGTCGAATCAGGAGAAGCCGTCGACTGCGTGGTGTGACTCGGCCTTCAGACCCGCCCTCGGGTTTGGGCAAGGACTTCAGGTGCTGGGCCACACCTGCGCGCAGGTCGATGGCCCTCGATCCTAAGAACCCGCTTGGCCGGGACCAAAGAACACCCACCACCCCGCAAACGCGAGCGAGATCGCGATGAGTGCCCACGTGATGTGTTGGTGGCGCGGTGACATAACCCCAGCCTATGCAAGGGCGTAGAGGCCGCGGTCGGCATCCACCTGAGAGATGAGGGTGTATGCAGTCAGTGATTCGAGGCAACGGTCAAGTTGTCCCGGCTCGACATCGGCAAGGTCGGCTCGCCCAGTCACCACCACGGGCCCGTCCGCTGCCCGCAGGATCGCCATGATGCGACCCCGCACCTGGCGGTCCGTCCCGTGCCAGGCCTGGGTGCGGACGGGTGCGTCCTCGAGCCCACGCCTGCCTCCACGAAACCATGCACACCGGTCAGTCAGCGGGCACTCATCGCAACGCGGAGCGCGCGCCGTGCACACGAGCGCACCGAACTCCATAGACGCAACCGCCCACAGCGCCGCGGCGGCGGGCTCGGCGGGAGCGACCTCCTCGGCAAGGTCGCGCTCGGCCCGGCGGATCGCCACCGGCGGCAACGGCTCACCTCGCCACACACGGGCGAGCACACGGCGCACATTCGTGTCGAGCACGATGGCGCGCTGGGCGAAGGCGAAGGACAAGACGGCCGACGCTGTGTAGTCACCCACACCGGGCAAGCCGAGCAGGTTTTCACGCGTTGACGGCACCTCACCCCCGTGCCGGGCCACGATCTCCCGCGCGCATTCCCACAGGGCCTTCGCGCGCCGGGGGTAACCCAGGCGCTCCCAGGCGCGCACCGCGTCAGCCTGGGTGGCAGCGGCAAGGTGCGCTGGCGTCGGCCACCTCTCCATCCACGTCGTCCAGACCGGGAGCACCCGTGCCAAAGGCGTCTGCTGGGCCATCACCTCACTGACGAGCACCGCCCAGGGGCTTGCGTCGGGTTCCCGCCAGGGCAAGTCGCGGGCGTTCTCGCCATACCACCGGGTGATCACCACAACGACATCGGCCGACGCTTGTGTACCGGAGTGCGGCGCGTTCGGCATGGCCTTCATAGTTCCAGCACGGTACGGCACTACGGTGAAGTCATCGGAAGGAGGTCCGAGATGGACGGTCTTCGCGAGCCTGCGGGCAACTTGCCCCCCGAGGTGTACCTTCGGCGCCGCATCGTTGCGGGCCTTGGCTTCGTACTCGTACTTGTCGTGCTCTACTTCCTCGTCTCGTCTCCGGGCGGGAGCAAGGACGACAAGGGCTCTCCAGCGACCGGTGCCACCACGGCCGCCTCAGACGCGCCCACGGTCTCACCCGGCGCAGCTGCGGCACCCGATGTCGACGCCGCGCGCGCATGCACTGCGGCCGACGTTCTCCTCACAGTGACACCCACGCCATTCAAGGTGACCGGCGGAGCACTGCCCACCTTCAACGTCTCGATCAAGCAGCAGGGCAGTTCGCCTTGCCTGCTCGACACGACGGCCGACGGCACGAACTTCATGGTGTGGTCGGGTGGCGAAAGCAACCGCGACATCTACTTCGACACCGCCTACTGCGAGACCGACACGACGATCACGTCGCGCCAGATGGTGCTCCAGCCCGGCGTGGAGGAATCGCTCGCTCTCACGTGGAACCGCAACCGCGTGGGCGAAGGGTGCACCCTCGGTTCTGCTGCAGCTCCCGGTTTCTACTGGGCGAAGCTCACCGTGCAGGGCATCGAATCCGAGCCCGCTCAGTTCCAGATCGAAAGCTAGACGCCCGAATCGGACCCCGCCGCTTCAAGGCCTGCCCGAACGGCATCGGCCACGGTCTCGACCCCAAGCACCTGGATGCGCTCACCGGCGGCCTCTCGCGCAGCGCCGGCCACCGCTGCAGGGACGATCGCCTTGGTGAAACCTAAGCGTGCCGCCTCAGATAGCCGCGTTCCCACCGCACTGACCGGCCTCACCGCACCAGAAAGCGCCACCTCACCGATGGCGAGCAAGCCCTTGCGAACCGGCCGGTCCGCGCGTGCCGAGGCGAGCGCCAGCGCGAGAGCAAGGTCGGCAGACGGCTCCGACACCTTGGCGCCACCCACCGTCGAGACGTAGACATCATCCGCCATGAGCGCGATACCCACTCGCCGGTGAAGGACTGCAAGCATCATCGACACCCGCGAGGCGTCCATGCCGGACGTGGCGCGCCGCGGGTTTGACAGCGCGCTTGGTGCAACGAGCGCCTGAACCTCAGCAGGCAGCGCGCGCTGGCCGTCGATGGTGACAGTGGCGCACGTTCCCGCAATAGGCTCAGCGGACTGGCTGAGGAAGAGACCTGATGGATCAGGCACCTCTTCGATGCCGGACTCGACGAGTTGGAAGCATCCCACCTCATCCACCGAGCCAAAGCGATTCTTCAGGGCGCGCACGAGCCGCAACGGCGAATGCTGGTCACCTTCGAACTGGCACACCACATCAACGAGGTGTTCGACGATCCGGGGACCCGCCACCGACCCCTCGCGGGTCACGTGGCCCACCAGCACCATGGGTGCGCCTGATGACTTCGCCGCTTGGATCAGTGCCGATGCGACCTCGCGCACCTGGGACACGCCACCGGCGGACCCCTCCACAGCCGCCGACGCAATGGTCTGGATCGAGTCGATGACCACAAGGTCCGGCCGTTCGGCATCGAGGTGGGCGAGCACCGCCCCAAGGTCCGTCTCAGCGGCCAGCTTGAGCAGTGGCTCGAGCGCCCCCATCCGCTCGGCTCGGAGCCGCACCTGCCCAGCAGACTCCTCGCCACTCACATAGAGCACTGCGCGTCCCTCGCGTGCCGCGCGCGCCGCCACCTCAAGCAACAGCGTCGACTTGCCGACGCCCGGCTCACCAGCGAGCAGCACCGCGGCTCCGGCGACAAGACCGCCGCCCAGCACCCGGTCGAACTCCGCGACATGTGTCGGTCGGCGTTCCGCCTCCGTCGATGGGATCTCACCGATTGGACGAGCCGGGGCCGTGACGGCGGTGGCCTTGGTCGACGGACCCGCAACGGCGTTTGCCTCCACCACAGTTCCCCAGGCTTGGCACTCGCCACAGCGCCCGACCCATTTCACCGTGGTCCAGCCGCATTCGGTGCAGCGGTACCCCGGCGATGACTTCTTTGCGGCAGGCATGCGGCCACGCTACCGGCGACATCCGACACCGATTGGCCTTTTACTCCCGCATGAGCGAGCACCAGGCCCTACGCTGGATCACATGGTCAGCGACGAACAGTCCTCTCCGTGGCTTCCGGTGAACCCTCCACGTGAACCGGAGGACGCTTCGCCCGAGCCCACACAGGAGCCCGAGCCCACGCCTGCGCCCGCTCCAGCGGCGCCGTGGGTCGCACAAGACTGGTCCGCTCCGCCGACGTCCACACCCACACCTGCCACCGCGTCCACCGCATCACCCGCACCGACCACCGGGCAGATCCCGCGCGTTCCAAACCCCGACGACCCCTTCACCGAGCAGCCGACGTTGAGCCAGTTCGCGGCGCCTGCCGCGCCACCCGTGGAACCGTGGGCACCCGTGGTTCCTACGGCGGTGACGCCGCCAGAGGCAGCCGCTGCGCCCGAGCCGCAGTCCGAGTCGGCGCAAGCATCTGCGCCCAACCCGTTCGCGGATGCGACGCCGCGACCCTTCCCGGCGGCGGCGTTCTTCGCCGACGCTCCTGCCCCACAGGCCGAGGACGCCCCAGTCGCGGAGTCGCCCACTGACCCCGCTCCCACTGACCCCGCTCCCACTGACCCGGCTCCCACTGACCCGGCTCCCACTGAGTCCGCTCCCGCTGCGCCTTTCGCGCCGCCGCGCAGCCCCTATCTGACCGGCGAGCTCCCGCGCGCCACTGATGCACCCACGCGCCCTTCGTTCTTCCAGGCGCCAGCAGCGGCTGCAGAGCCGGAGCCGGAGCCGGAGCTCGAGCCCGCCCCAGCGTCGGCATCCGAGCCCGCGCCGCAGCCGGAGCCAGAACCAGAGCCCGCCCCAGCGTCGGCATCCGAGCCCACCCCCACCCCCACCCCGGATGAGGCATGGGCTAACCCGCAGGCCCAGCGCACTGCGGCTTTCGAACCTGCCTCACGCGACGGCGCGGACCCCGCAGCCGAGCAGATCGAACCCGAGCTCACTCCCGCACGCCCCGTCGTGC
>CAZRHL010000104.1:2955-6190 GCA_964600005.1 uncultured Demequinaceae bacterium | reverse complement strand
ACCACCCACTCCATGTCCTGTTCCCGCGTCTGGAGCAGCGGGTCGCCAGGCACTAGCAGGAGGTAGTCGTGGCGGAGCACCTCGTGTCCGGTGCGCCCCACCGGGACGTCGTCCCACGTCACATCCACCACACGCCACTCGCCGTCCACAAACACGCGGTTCCACGCGTGGCCACCGGTGGTGAGGCCCTGGTTCACATTCCCGGTGACGACAACGGACTCAATGCTGAGCGCATGCGTCGCGAGCAGCATCGTCTCCGCATACCCCGTACACACAGCGGTCCCATTGACCAAAATCCCAAAGGCCTCCTGTGATGCCTCAACCCGAGCGTCGTGACCGCCCGCATTGATCGTGTCGTAGGCATCCCAGTCGTACCGCGCATGCTCCGCAATCGCGTCATGCAACAACCGCACCTGGTCCGATTGCGTCGTGGCCGTCAGCGCGCCCGAGCTCGCCACCAACTCCGTCAGCGCAGAGCGCGTCTCAATACGCCGCTGCTCCGCCTCGATGTCGCTATACACATACGTAGGAGTGATGGTGGTGGACGCAGGCCGCACCTGCACCTCCCACTCGCGCACAAACACGTACGGGTTCTGCGCGAGCGCCTCGCGCATCGCGTCCTGAATCGTCTCGAGCCCCTCGCTTGACCCGGCGCCCGTGAACGTCACATTGATCGTGTCCTCTTGCGCCACCATCGACCGCGCGAGGTACAGCACCAGCTCGTCCGATCCAAACACCGGGTACTCGACCGCCGGCCCCGTTGGCGTGCTCATCACCCACGAGTCCGGCCAATTGGTCCACTCCGGCAGCGCCCCCCGGTAACCCATCGTCGCGATGACGGCCACCGCCACCGCTGCAAACATCCACACGCCGCCGCCGACGCGCCGCCCACCAGCCCGGCCCCGGCGTCGGCCGCCTGACGGGGAAGCACCACCAGCAGGGGGCCACGCATTCGTCTGACCCTTCATGCGCGTGTACGGCGTCCACTGAAAACCGTCCCAGTAGCGCTCCACTCCAATGGTCGCGGGGTCCGGCAGCCACCCGGGATCGGGCAGGCGAGGCACGCGCGGCTGCTGGTCGCGCGGTGGCTCGGACATCCTGGGGACCCTTCGGCAAGAGCGGGTGCGGCGATACGAGCGTAACCCGCGCCGCCGATGCGGAACAGGCCGAGCGATTCGGCCGACGCTGCCTCACGCCCGCGTCTGTCCACGGCCGACGCCGTGCCAAAGGGTCCCTGTCCGTACCCCCTGGTGCGCGATACAGTTCGCACAACTGCCACCGCGAGTGGCGCCAGGGGAGGGGAGGCCCTTCCACCGCTGAGGAAGGGTTCGCACGTGCCGACCACCACCACACCCCGCGCGCGCCGGGGTATCAAGATCATCGCGTTGCTCGCTGCCGTTGCAGTGCTGTCCGCTTGCGGAGCTCGCATTGACACCGTCATGAAGGTCAGCCCCGATGGCACCGGCGTGCGCGAGATGGTGCTGACGCTGGATGTTGACGATCAGGACGAGATCACCGGCGGCATCGACGCCGTTGATGCCTCGATCCAACGCCACAAGCCGGCCTCCATCGAGTACTCCGGCATCACCGTTGATGCGGACAGCAACTGGGTGGCGACGTTCACCATCCCCTTCGATTCGCCCACGGATTACCGCGACAAGGCGGCGGCCGCGCTCGCGGTAAGCGACATCGACTGGTATCAAGGCGAGGGCTTTGAGGTGCTCGACTCTCCCTTTGTCACGGGCCTCGACATCGATGAGAGTTTCACCAGTTACGACCTCCTCAAATGGCTCTTTGACGGCCTGCGTGCTGACAACGTGGTCTCGGAATCAAGCAACGGCAACATGTGGGAGAACGGCGCCACCACCGTTGAGTTCAACGGCATCACCTATGAGGAAGGTCAGCCGCTGTCCTTCGAGGAGGTCGTTGACCTCGGCTTTGACGGCATCGGGATGACCACTGAGGTGACCGCTGACTCGATCACCCGCGACATCGTCTTTGTGGTGCCGGACAAGGCTCAGGCCCGCGCCAACAGTGAGCTCTACGAGGAGTACTTCGCGGCACTCGAAGGCGACGGCGTCACCGTGGAGAACTCCACTGCAGGCGTCGGCTCCACGTGGACGGTGAGCATCGAGGCGGACACCGCCGATCGCATTGTGGAAGTGACCAACAAGGCACTGGCCTCGGAGGGCACTGTCCTCGACATCACATACAACGCCTCTGAATACGATCCTCTGACGAGCGTCCTCACCGTCTCCTCCATCGCCGAATGCACGCAGGTGTGCTCACCTGGCAACCGCGTCATTACTGACGCCATCTCCGCCCCCGGCTATCAATGGATCTCTGGTGGCTGGTACTCCGACGACGACACCGCAAATGTCGAGGCCTCGACCGGGACCGATGCCGCGTCCTTCCAGCGGGAGCACCTCATCTCGAGCGCCGCGATGAAGGTGTCGCTCGACGGGTCTCCTCGCGTCACCGTGGACGTCACCGTTGATGCCGAAACTCATGCGGCGGTGGGCGACCACATCGTTCAGATGCTTGCCGCAGAGAAGGACGGCGCCGGCGTGGAGACCAAGGAAGGCGACGGCAACGTCACCTACTCCGTGGTGATCCAGACCGAGACGATTGACCAGCTCGCCCCCGCCTACGAGCAGTGGGCAGGCGACACGGCCGCGGATATCGGCTTCTTTGAAGCAGAAGGTTCAAGCCTGTTCTCCGAGCGCGAGGCGTTCTCGATCGACATGCCGTTGCCCTACTGGGTGTCCTCGCGTACCTCCGACATCACCACCACCGTCACCCTGCCCTCGGGCAAGAGCTTTGACGCCGACACCGTTGAGCTGTGGCTCTTGGACAGCGACGTGGACGTCGATGGATCGACCATCGTGCTGACCGGTGGCGACGGTGCGCGCTTCCGGGCCGAGGTGACGAGCATCAAGTGGCTTGGCTACATCATCGTGGGCGCAAGTGTGCTCGTGGTGGTCGCCATCATCGTGCTTCTCATCGTGTTCCGCCGTCGCATCGGCGCCGCCATTCGCGGCACGGCTCCGGACGCCGACGCTGGTGATGCTGGCGCGGTCCCGCCGCCGCCTCCCCCGCCGGGCGAGCTTCCCCCTCCGCCTCCCCCGCCGGGTGAGGACGTGACGCCCGAGACAAAGCCGCTTCCCGTCGCTGAGCCGGGCACTGAGGCTGGCGACGACACCGAGGTGCTCGACGCTGTTCCGGCCGACGCGTC
>CAZRHL010000104.1:0-2855 GCA_964600005.1 uncultured Demequinaceae bacterium | reverse complement strand
CCTCCGCCGCCGCCAGCGTCAGGCGAGATTCCCCCTCCGCCTCCGCCGCCGCCGAGCGAGCGATAAGGGGACGCGGCGACGGGGCGCGAAGGACAGCGCCCGCCTCAACCCCTACGCAACAGAACGGGCCCGACCACTCCGAGGAGCGTCGGGCCCGTTCTGTGTGAGGGGCTTATGCGAATTCGCCGCGGCGACGCGTCGAGACGACAATCGCGCCCGTGCCAAGCAGCACGAGTGCGGCGGCAACTCCTGCAAGCCCAGTGATCTCACTGCGCTCGGTGCCGGTGGAAGCGAGCACTGCCCAGCCGCCTGCCGCGAACGCAACCGGGTCCTTGACGGTCACGTTCTGGTAGCCCACAAGCCCGCTTGCTGCGTAGAGCGCAATGCGGTGCTGACCCACGCCCAGCTGACCGGGCACACGCACCGCGAAGGTGTCGACGCCCAGCACGAGCGGGGTGGAGAAGCCCACCACGTGGTAACCGTCAGCGAGGCCGGGGTAGTTGCACGAGTTGCCCGGCACCACGGTGATGTCGGTGCCAATGACAACGGTGTCGGTAGGCGTGCCGTCTGCGTTGCACACGGTGATGCCGCCTGGGAGGACCCCGTCCAGGTCCGTTGCATACGGCTCGAACGTGATGTCCTGCAGATACACCGACGTTGCCGAGAGCGAGCCAGCCATGCCGTCGGCCGTGAGGATGGTGGAGTAGAAGATCGACCCGCGCAGATAGTCAGCGTTGGTGATCGTGTAGTCGAACGTGACCGCGGCCGTGCTCGGCCCGGCAATAGTGCTTGAGATCGCGGGCAACAGGCCCGTGATGTCGGAGCCAGGAGCATCCGCGACGGCCGCACCCGTCAGCGGGTACGTGCCCGCGTTCTGGACGGTGACCGTCACGGTGACAACTTCACCGATTGACGGGAAGCCGTCGCCATTGCTGTCCACATACGTTGCTGACGTGTTGACAAAGCTAGGCGGCGCGACGTACTCACCGGTCGCCACGGAGGGTGCCACGGCAGTGAGCGACTTGGTCTGACCATCCACAACGCCCTCGAACTCGATCGTCGATGCCGCATCCACGGAGCCGCGCAGCTGATCCGCAGCCGTGATGGTGTGGGTCCATCCAAACGCGCGGGCGCTGGCGGGGTGCACCGTTTGCCCGATGGCGGCGGTGTAGTCACCCGTGGTGTCACTTCCCACCACATCGAAGGCGTCGGTGATGGTGAAGGACTGATCGGCGTCGTTGACCAACTGCACCTGGAAGTAGATGTCCTCGCCTTCTTGACCGATGCCGTCACCGTTGGAGTCGTTCAGCGTGGCCGATGTGTAGGTGAGCGACGAGTCCATGGTGAACGTCTTGAGGAAGACGCGCTTGGAGATGTCGTGGGTATACGCCCCGGGGTTCGCCGCGTACATCCCGCTGGACGGAGCAGCTTGCACTTCCCAGCCGAGGTCCACGTAGCCGCGTGCGACATCGTCCGCCGTGAGGGCATATGCGTTGTGGATCCCGTCATCAATGGAGGTCATGAGGTAGACGGGGATGTTTCCGCTCGGAAGCACTGCCCCCTGAGCGAGCTGCGCATCGGTCGAGCCAGCACCGCTCGCGCCGCCCGGCCACGCGGCCGTCGTGGAGAGCAACACGTGGTTGAGCACCACGTTGCCGGTGTTGGTCACCCCAAACGTGTAGTCAATGACGTCACCCGGCTGTGCTGCGCCAAGTGCCACGGGGTTGCCGAGCGCGTCATTGAGTTCGGTTGTCACGCTGGCGACGGACGTCGCATTGAGTGCTTCCGTTGCGATCCCGCCGAACGGAACGCTTTGCGTGCCCGACCAAATGAGCGCAATCTCCGTGAATCCCGAGGACCACGTCACGCTCGCCACAGGGAAAGAGACATAGCCAGCGACAACGTCGCCAAGAGTCACCATGTAGGGATCGCTGGCAAACGTGGCTGCCTCCCCTGGCGCCAGCATGACCCACGAGGACACGACTCCGCTTTGCGGGCCGTTGTAGCCAGCCGCGTTGTAGATGCGCACTGGGTAGCCCGAGGTGTTGGTGAACGTTGACTCCACCACCACTGTGTCGCCCTCGGTGGGCGCACCGTCGATGACGCTGCTGAATTCGCTCACCACGTACGAGGTGGAGACGGAAAGCGGGTCCCCAGCCGCGTACAGTGGCGCGGGGCCGGGAGCTGTCACCGTGCCGGTGCTGGTCACGGGAAACCCAAATACTTGACCACTGTACGAATAGCGCACGTAGATCTCGGGATAATTCGGCCCCGAGCCAAGGTAGCCAAGATCAAGCGCCGTGACCGTGCGCTCAACAGACACCACGGCGGAGTTGCCCGCCGTGATCGCGACGTCCGTGTTGGTGCTGATGAGAGCCTCAACGGCTGACGGCGTCACTTCGCGAACGCGGATATCGCGGTCGAGCGCCGTAACAGTGGCGCTCAATGTGACAACGTCGCCGACGTCGGGGCGGCCATTCGCATTGGCGTCTGTGGTGAGCGTCATTGAGACGGGGCCAACGTTGACTTTTCCGTCATTGACGTCGGCACTGGCGGTTGGGGCGATTGCGATTGTCGCGGCCCCGGTTATGGCGAGCGTTGCAAGCGCAGCAACGGTGCGGCGCGCACGCTCAGTAAGGTGATTGTGGCGTGACATGTGGACTCCCTCAGCATGCGGGAGACGCCAATAAACGCCCCCGCATTTGCGGCCGTACCCCTCGTACAGCCTGGAGCCACCGTACTCCTCATGTGTGACATACGCCACACTTGCGTGTTCGAGAATCCGGTGAGGACGGCGAGTGGGACCCGGGACCGTCACTGTTGCCAAGATCACATCGTCGAAGATGTCGAAAACG
>CAZRHL010000103.1:0-6231 GCA_964600005.1 uncultured Demequinaceae bacterium | reverse complement strand
CGGGGAGGGGAATGGCCTGGGGACACCAAGCACTCGCCGAGCTCGCCGCGCGTGGCCATCAGGTCAACAATCTGTCGCGCGGTTCGTGGGAGGCCTCGTATGAGGCCGCGATGCGCGAGCGACGCCGCCTTGACGCACTCGTGGTGGTCGGTGGAGACGGCATGGTGCACCTTGGGCTTCAGGTGTGCGCCGAGAAGAAGCTCCCGCTTGGAATCGTCGCGGCTGGTTCGGGCGATGACATCGCCCAGACTCTCGGTCTTCCGCATCACGACATTCCAGGGGCGATTGATCGAATTGATGCGGGACTCGCGGGCGACGTCATCGAGATCGATCTGGGGAAGGTCTCGGGCAAACGAGTCGAGAAGCCGGCTGCGCCGCGATACTTCGGCGCGGTGCTCTCCGCGGGCGTCGACGCCGCCGTCGCGGCGTATGCGCGCCGAATCACGCGTCCCCGGGGACCCGCGAAGTACAAGGTCGCCACTGCGCGCGAGCTCATGCGCTTCAAGCCGTACTCGGTGACGGTGAGCGCGGATGGGCGCGAGTGGACGCAGCTGTGCACCCTCGTGGCCGTCGCAAACGCGCCGATCTTCGGCGGAGGTCTGCGGATATCTCCTCACTCATCGGTGACGGACGGAAAGCTCGAGCTCGTCTTGGCGAATGCGCTGTCCCGGCGCGACATCGTTCGCTTGTTCCCCAAACTGAACGACGGGTCGCACGCGAGCGACCCCCGCATCTCCTTTGTCAAGGCAGACAAGGTGACGATCTCCCAAGGCGACGGTGGTGCGAAGCTGCCCCCAGCCTTCGCGGACGGAGAGCTCGTGGGCGGGGAACCGATCACGGTCGAGGTCGTGCCGCGCGCACTGCGAGTTCTTGGTGGCCGTACAGGTTAGATTGACTCGGTGACGAGTCCGGCCGAACGATACGCTGCCGCGCGCAAGCGCGCCCGCACACCGGACCTCGCCGATTTCGAAGCATCATTGCCGTTCCCACTCGATCCGTTCCAGCGGGAGGGCTGTGAAGCGGTCGCTCTCGGACACTCAGTGCTCGTCGCGGCTCCTACTGGTGCAGGCAAGACCGTGGTGGGGGAGTTCGCCGTGGCGCACGCTCATCGCCGAGGACTCAAGGCCTTCTACACAACCCCCATCAAAGCCCTGAGCAACCAGAAGTTCTCTGATCTGCGCGCCGCGTACGGACCCGAAGCCGTCGGACTGCTCACCGGCGACACGTCGATCAACCCGCACGCCGACATCGTCGTCATGACGACTGAAGTGCTCCGCAACATGATCTACGCCGGTTCGCGAGACCTTGATCAGCTCGGCGTCGTCGTTCTCGACGAGGTGCATTACCTCGCCGACCGTTTTCGCGGCTCTGTCTGGGAAGAGGTGATCGTCCACGTCGGCGCCGCCACGTCGATCGTCGCGCTCTCGGCCACCGTGTCGAACGCCGAGGAGTTCGGCTCCTGGCTCACCGAGGTGCGCGGCGACACGCGCGTCATCGTGAGCGAAGTGCGCCCGGTCCCGCTATGGCCTCATGTGCTCATCCGCGAAGGCCTCTTCGACCTCTACGCGCCCGGCACAGATCCCGCGCAAGACCTCGGCACCCCCCGGCTCAATCCTGAGCTTGAAGCCGTCGTGAAGCGATCACGCCAGTGGGATGGGGAGGCCCGCTCGCATCGGGCGTCCTATCGCCCTGCTCGAGGACATTCGCGTCCGCGCGTGCGCAGGGCCCCGCCAAGGTTCGCAGTCGTCGATCAACTTGACCGCAACGGCTTGTTGCCCGCGATTGTCTTCATCTTCTCCCGCGCAGGCTGCGAGGACGCGGTCGACCAGGTGCGCGGGGCCGGGATCGTGCTCACCACCGACGACGAGCGCATGCGCATCCGCGAGATTGTCGAGGCGCGGTGTGCAGGCTTGCCGCCTGAGGACTTGGGTCCCCTTGGCTTCAACCACTGGCGTGACCATCTCGAAGCGGGGATCGCGGCCCATCACGCCGGCATGATCCCTCTCTTCAAAGAGGTGGTCGAAGAGCTCTTTGCGGCGGGCCTCATCAAGGTGGTGTATGCGACAGAGACTCTCGCTCTTGGCATCAACATGCCGGCCCGATCCGTGGTGCTTGAGAAGCTCGTCAAGTGGGACGGCCAGGGTCACAAGGACCTCACCGCGGGCGAGTACACCCAGCTGACAGGCCGCGCAGGCCGCCGGGGCATCGACATCGAAGGCCACGCGGTTGTTGTCGAGCATCCCGGCTTTGATGCCGCGCAGCTCGCACGCCTCGCATCGCGCCGCACATACCCCCTGATGTCGTCCTTCCAGCCGACGTACAACATGGCGATCAACCTTGTCGCAACCTCGGGCGTGACTCGCGCACGTGACGTCCTCGAGATGTCGTTCGCCCAGTTCCAGGCGGATCAAGGCGTTGTGGGGAAGGCGAAGCGCGTGCGCGAGCTTGAGGCGTCGCTTGAGGGCTTCCGTGGTGCATTCGAGTGCAGCAAGGGCGATTTCCATGAGTACGCACGTCTCAGGGAGCGCTTGTCTCGTGCTGAGAAGGACGCGTCGAAGGCAGCCACTCGCGCACGACGAGAAGCCACGGCATCCCAGTTGAGTTCTTTGCGACACGGGGATCTCATCCGGATCGGCGGGGGGCGGCGCACCGGCTTTGCCGTGGTCGTCGTTCCAGACGACGACTCTCGGGCTCCCCGGCCCACGGTTGTCAACGACTCTGGCAGAGTCCTGCGCCTGTCGATCGCTGATCTCCCGATGGGGATTGAGCGCGTTGGACGTATGAAGCTGCCAAAGCGGATCAACACGAAGGACGTGCGGACCAGGAAGGATCTCGGGGCCGCGGTGGCCGCCGAAGGCAAGCATGCTCGTGCTGCGGCCCGTGCCGAGCGACAACCCACCCCAGCACAGCGCTCTGAGGCAGATGAGCTCCGCCAGGCCATCCGCAATCACCCGTGCCACGCGTGTCCCGACAGGGAGGACCACGCGCGTTGGGCAGAGCGCTACTTCCGCACGCTGCGCGACAAGGACAAGCTTGCTGGTGAGATCCACCGCGCCACAGGCTCGATCGCAGCCGTCTTCGATCGGCGATGCCAGGTGCTGAGGCAGCTTGGCTACCTTGAGGGCGAAGGTGACGAGACACGCGTCGCTCCAGCTGGCACCATGCTCAGAACGCTCTATGCCGAGAATGACCTTGTCATCGCTGAATGCCTCAAGAGCAACACCTGGGGGTCTCTCACCCCGCCTGCCCTTGCGGCCGTCGTCTCATCGCTGCTCTACTCTGCCCGCAAGGATGACGGCGAGCGTCAGCCCCGTATTCCGGGCGGCCCCACCGGTGTGCTTGGGCAGGCGTTGCGACAGACCCAGCGCATCTGGGCCGCAATCGATGATCTCCACAAAGAACACGAGTTGCCGCCGCTTCCACCACCACATTGGGGTCTCGTCCAGGCAATCCACGGCTGGACACAAGGCAAGGGGCTCGACACCGTTCTCAGCGGCTCGGAGATCGCGCCTGGAGACATGGTTCGGTGGTGCAAACAGGTGATCGATGCCCTTGATCAGATCGCGTCGGTCGCACCATCCACAACGCTTCAAGAGCGCGCAATTGCCGCCATCACGGCGATGCGGCGCGGTGTCGTGGCCTACTGAGACCACCGCGTAGGCTGATCGCGTGTCGAGCGTCCGTCGTGTCATTCTCGCTGTCCTGGGCGGGCTCGTGCTCTTCGCCGCTTTCCCCGATGTCGGGTGGTGGTTAGCCGCACCGCTCGCTGTTGCGATCCTCGCCATCGCTGTACGCGAGTCGTCCGGGAAGGCAGCGCTGTTCTACGGCTGGCTCTTTGGCGTCGCCTTCTTTCTGCCTCACCTGTGGTGGGCGTACGTCGCCGTCGGCCCGGTACCGTGGATCGCACTGTCCGCAGCGGAGGCGCTGGCAATCGGGCTCGCGACCTTCGCGTACGCCCGGCTCATCCAATCACGCCGCCTGAACGACGCGTTGTGGGCAGAACCCCTCGTATTCGCCGCGTTGTGGGTCGGCGGAGAGCAGCTTCGATCGGTCGTGCCATTCGGCGGCTTCCCATGGGGCCGCATCGCCTTTGCGACGGCAGACGCTCCCATCGCTCGTTACGCCTGGATCGGCGGCACACCTTTCGTATCGTTCGTGACCGTCATGATGGGCGCGGGCCTTGCGGCCGCCGTCGTCGCGTTGGCCCAGCGGCGCCCGCTCATTGCTCTCGGCGCACCCGTGCTCGTCATCGTGGTGGCACTGGCGCCGATCGGCCTGCCACTCGACACCCGCGCTGAAACGGGAACGCTGACCGTCGCGTGGGCGCAGGGCAATCTTGCCGATCGAGGACTCGATTCCTTCTCGCGCGCGCGTGAGGTGACCCGCAACCACCTTGATGCGACTCTCGCACTCGCCGCCTCTCAACAGGCTGCGAAAATCGACCTTCTCATCTGGCCCGAGAACTCCTCGGACATCGACCCACGAGTCGATGAGCTCACCGCAGCGGACGTGACCGCTGCGGCGCAGGCACTCGATGCGCCGCTGCTCCTCGGCACGAATGACTACAGCCCGCCCGTCGGTCGCTACAACGTCTCGCTTGTATGGCTTCCCACGGGCGCACCCCTTGGCGGCGCCGAGTATCGCAAGCAAGTTCCCGCTGCCTTTGCCGAGTATGTGCCGATGCGCAATGTGGCACGATTCTTCTCCGACGAGGTCGACCGCGTCACCTCCGAAGTGCTTCCGGGCGACGTCCCCGCCCGCATCGCCATTCCCATCGAGTCGCTCGGGCGCGACGTTGTGGTGGGGCCCATCATCTGCTTCGAGGTCGCCTATGACTGGGTACCGCGGCAGGCGGTGCGCGAAGGTGCCGAGTTCCTCGCTGTCCAGACGAACAACGCGACCTTCGGCGCAACGCCCGAGAGCACCCAGCAACTCGCCATGTCACGTTTGCGGGCGATCGAGACCGGCCGTGCCACTGTCCAGGTGTCAACGGTGGGCGTGAGCGGCGTCATCACCCCCTCAGGTCACGTCGTTGATCGCAGTGAGCTGTTCACGCAGGATGCAGGAGTCGCCCAGATCCCACTTCGCACCTCGCTCACGCCTGCCGCACAATGGGGTGGACCGATTTCCCTGCTATTTAGCCTGATTGCCGCCGCACTGCTCGTTCTGGCCCTCGTCAGCCGGGCTGAGAGGTTTGATTCGTGAAGACTCTCGTCATCATCCCGACGTACAACGAGATCGCCTCTTTGCCGCGCCAGGTGGACGGTGTGCGCGCGGTCGACCCCAGCGTCGACATCTTGGTGGTCGACGACAACTCGCCGGATGGAACAGGGGAGTGGGCCGACGCGCGGGCACGGGAGGACTCCCAGGTCCATGTGATCCACAGGCCGGGGAAGCAGGGCTTGGGCGTCGCGTACCGTGCGGGCTTTGCGTGGGCACTGGACCACGGATACGAACGCATCGTCGAAATGGACGCAGACGGTTCCCACCGAGCTGACGATCTGCCCACATTGCTCGCCGATGGGGGAGTGCACGACCTCGTCATCGGCTCGCGGTGGGTGCCGGGCGGAGCCGTCGTCAACTGGCCCGCACACAGGAAGCTCCTGTCGACCGGCGCGAATCGTTATGTCAGGTTGGCACTGGGCTTGCCGGTCCGTGACGCGACAGCGGGATTCAGGTCGTACACGGCGTCGATTCTGCAGGCATTGGAGCTCGACAAGGTCGAGTCACCCGGCTATTGCTTCCAAATCGACATGACATGGCGCGTCGCTCAAGCCGGCGGCACAATCCGTGAGGTTCCCATCACGTTCGTCGAGAGGGATGCAGGCAACTCGAAGATGAGCGGTGCGATCATCCGTGAGGCGCTCGCCAAAGTGACGTGGTGGGGCCTGCTCAGGGTGTTTCGGCGTAAGAAAGCGGCGGCAACGTCTCGCTGAGAGACGCCGCCGCCGCCATACGTGTCCTAGACGCCGCTCCGGCTTGCGCGGAGCACTTCGAGCCGCTCTTCGAGGAGCTCTTCAAGCTCGGCGATTGTGCGCCGCTCCAGAAGCATGTCCCAGTGCGTACGCTGCGGACGCTCTTCCTTCGCCTCGGGCCGCTCGCCATTGCGAAGCAGTGCGAGAGCGCCGCAGTGGCACTCCCATGACAACGGGACGTCAGCCTCGACTGAGAACGGGAACGACAGAATGTGTCCGTTCGGGCAGTCGTAATGCACCTCGCGGCGCTCGGCAA
>CAZRHL010000102.1:0-6281 GCA_964600005.1 uncultured Demequinaceae bacterium | reverse complement strand
GATGTGCGTGCGCGACAAGCCGGAGTCGTTCGGGCCCCCGGGTCCCGTGGTCCAGAAGACCTTGGTGAAGATCTCGAGGCTCTCGCGGCGTTCGCCCTTGAGCGCCTCACCGAGCACGGTCTCTGCCCGGGTGTTGGCGTACGTGTCTGCCGTGTCGAATGAGGTGATGCCGGCGTCAAGCGCGGCACGGACGCAGGCGGTGGCCTGCTCGTTCTCGACCTGGGAACCGTGGGTGATCCAGTTTCCGTAGGTCAGTTCAGTGATCTTGAGCCCGGAGTTTCCGAGATAGCGGTAAGCAACCATGACTCCACAGTAAACCCAGTCGAGCTCCGCACCGAAACGTTTCGATTGATGTGTGCGTCACATACATCCCGAGCACGGCTGCTGCAACAACACGGCAGGACTCAGACGGGGAAGTCACCTCGTTTTGTCACGGGTCGCGGCACCCGGAGCCGGCGGATGTTGAGCATGCGGGCCGTGGCATACAAGCGCCAGCCCCGGCGCAGGCCTTGGTCACCGAGTTTGTCAACGAGAAGCTTCTTCAGCTGACGCTGGGCCCAGACCGTCTCACCGACGGTGATGAGAACGAGCACGTAGAAGCCCAGCACGATGAGCCCGCCGATGTTGGGGTCACCGTTGAAGAACAGCGACACCATGACAAAGACGATCGCCACGGGAAGCAGGAATTCTCCAAGCCCGGTGCGGGCATCGATGTACTGGCGGATCAGCTTGCGGTCCGGGCCACGGTGCTCGGCGGGCATGTAGCGCTCGTCGCCCGTCATCAAGGCGTGCTGCTCCTTCATGCGACGCTCGCGGGCTGCCGCCTGGCGCACCTTGCGGTCCGCTTTGGGATCGACGATGAAGGGACGCTTGCGCTGTGCCTCGCGCTCCTTGCGCTTCGGAGTGGGCCTGCCCTTGCCACCGGGCTCTTCAATCGCCGGAGGCGCAGTTTCGTCGTGCTTGGCCATCATTGCCTTTCATTCGGGGCGTCGGCGCCCACGTCAGTCCTTCTCAGGTGCAGGAGCGGGGAGAGCGAGCATGCGGTCGAGAGCGACTCGCGCTTCCTGCTGCGTCTGCGGGTCCACAACGATGCGGTTGGGAACGTGCCCCGCGACGAGCGACTCGAGCGCCCACACAAGGTGAGGCAGATCGATGCGGTTCATCGTCGAGCAGAAGCACACGGTGTCTTCGAGGAAGTGCACGGGCTTGTCGGGGTGACGGTTCGCGAGGCGCCGCACAAGATTGAGCTCTGTGCCGATTCCCCACGAGGTGCCTGGCTTCGCATCCGCGACGGTCTTGATGATGTATTCGGTGGAGCCGACGTAGTCGGCGCTTGTCACGACCTCGTTCTGGCATTCGGGGTGGACAAGGATGTTGATGCCGGGCACACGCTCGCGCAGCGCATCGACATTTGCCTTGCGGAAGCGGCCGTGCACCGAGCAGTGACCCTTCCAGAGGATCATCCGCGCGGAGGCGAGGGCCTCGGGACTGTTGCCCCCGAGCGGCTTGCGGGGATCCCAGACCACGCAGTCATCGAGGCTGAGGCCAAGCTTCTCGACAGCGGTGTTGCGACCCAAGTGCTGGTCCGGCAGGAACAGCACCTTGCCGGTTCCAGCGACACCGCCCACCTGGTCAAAGGCCCACGTCAGTGCGGTCTCGGCATTCGAGGACGTGCATACGGCGCCGTTGTTGCGACCACAGAACGCCTTGATCGCCGCCGTCGAGTTCATGTACGTCAACGGCACGGTGACGTCTGCAAGACCGATCTCGGCGAGTTGCGCCCACGCGTCCTCAACCTGACTGATTCCCGCCATGTCGGCCATCGAGCAGCCCGCCGCCATGTCCGGCAGGATCACTGCCTGGCTGTCGGCCGTGAGGATGTCGGCGGACTCAGCCATGAAGTGCACACCGCAGAACACGATGAACTCGGCTTCCGGGCGCGCCGCCGCATCGCGCGCAAGCTTGAAAGAGTCACCTGTCACGTCAGCGAACTGAATGACCTCGTCACGCTGATAGTGGTGGCCGAGGATGAACACGCGGTCGCCCAGCGCCTCCTTTGCGGCGCGCGCGCGGGCGACGAGCGCGGGGTCCGACTGTGCCGGAAGGTCACCAGGACAGTCCACACCGCGTTCCGACAACGGGTCGGTGCGCTGCCCGAGCAGCAACAGCGCGGGGGATGCAGCTGGCTCCGTGAAGGTCTCGGTCATACGGCCATTGTTCCACGCGGCGGCGACACCGAGCCCCGGGAGGCGGGCCGTGTGCGCCGCCTCGTCTGACCCGTCACACTTGATGTCATGCAGATGGCGTGGTGCGTGCAGTCGTGGGCGGGCGGCCTTGAGCCGAAGGCTGCGGCCTCCGACGTGGCCGACGTCGCGCAGCGCACGGCTCCACACGTGAGCAGCGTCGTCCATGCGGTGGGCGACGGGGGGCCGCGCACCGCAGACGTGTGGGGAGGTGCACCGCGCGAGCGGGTAGGCGGTGCCGACATCGTGCGCCGCGACGGAGCGTCATGGCTCCTGCCCGCCCACGGCGCCACCCGATGGGACCCCGTTGGTCTGTCAACCGCGCTCATCGGCTTGGCCGCGGACCCTGAGCGACGAGGGCGCGTCGTGGTGCCTGTGGGCGACACTGCTCCGGCTGGCGATGCTGCGTCGATGTGGGGCCCGTCGATCAAGGCGTTCCGGCATGCCCTCAAGCCGCTCGACATGCTGGCGCTCGTCACAGCGGACCGGCCGCTCCTTGGCTTCCACGGGATGAGCGCCGCGCTTCTCGAAGGCCGCGAGGGCGACTCCGCGCTGGCCTCCGCCGCGCAGGCTCAAGAGGAGCGATGGGCGGGCCTCGCGCTTGAAGCCGACGCCGTGGCTGCCGTTTCCTCTCTCGTGGGCCCTGCGCGCCCCTCCGACGTTCGCGGCACGGGCGCAGCGGGCGGCCTCGCCTATGCGCTTCATGTGGGGGGTGCACGACTCGTTCCCGCCTTCCGGGCGCTCGTGGCCGAGCCAGACGTCGCCCGCACTTTGAGCCAAGCCGATGTCGCGATCGTGGTGACACCAGAACTGACGCCGCGCACACTCGACCACGGCTTGGCCACGGCGGTGAGCGCCGCTGCAGCGGAACGGGGCATCCCGACCGTGGTGCTGTGCGAGACGCTCCATGTGGGAAAGCGGGACCTCATGGCAGCAGGCGTGGACTCTGCACATACGGCAGGGACCGGCGTGGAGGGACTGCGTGAAGGCGTCCGCAGAGTGCTCCAGACATGGGCGCGGCGCTGAGGCGGAGTGGAATCACCAACCGCCGTAGGACGTTGGGTGTTTCGAAAGGGGCGATGGGAGTCGTACCCTAGGAGAGATCCCGCTTACTGAAGGAGGCGCGTATGACGGATACCGTGACCGACGTTCCCACGCACGGCGTGGTGGTGACTGACGCCGCCGCCGCCAAGGTGAAGAGCCTCCTGGCCCAGGAAGGTCGTGACGACCTGCGCCTGCGCCTCGCGGTTCAGCCGGGCGGTTGCTCGGGTCTGATCTACCAGCTCTATTTTGACGAGCGCACGCTCGAAGGCGACGCAGTTCGCGACTTCGACGGCGTTCAGGTGATTGTCGACAAGATGTCGGTGCCGTACCTCGACGGTGCGACCATCGACTTCGCCGACACCATCGAGAAGCAGGGCTTCACGATCGACAACCCGAACGCAGGCAGCTCCTGCGCATGTGGCGACTCGTTCAGCTGATCTCGATCAGCTGTCAAGACGGACGGTGAGGGCTAAGGCCCCACCGTCCGTTTCTTTTTCGCCGAGGAACCTGTGCCCCGTCATGCGGGCCCATGCGGGCACATCGAGCCGAGCGGCGACATCGGTCACGAGCACCGTCAACGTCGCACCAGGGCCGTGAGCGCGAGCGGCTTTGGCCAGCATGATGATCGGCACCGGGCATGCGGTGCCTCGTGCATCGACGACCTCGTTCTCAGGATCGGTCATGAGCCCGCCGGGGGAGCGCCAAGGCGGGAACGAATGCGCTGAAGAGCCGGGGGCAACTCCATCAAGAACGCGTCGATGTCCGCCGCTGTCACCGTTGGCGGCAGCGACAGGCGGACGTTTCCGTGGGTGAGCGCGCCGACGGCCGCGAGCACGCGCGACGGTTCGAGTGTTCCCGTCGCGCATGCCGAACCCGAGCCGATCGCAAAGCCGACTCGGTCGAGCTCTGACACAAGGGTCTCGCCGTCGGCATACAGACACGAGAACGTCACCACATGGGGCAGTCGCTCGTGGGGATCGCCAACGAGGTCGATGCCGTCGAGCGTCGACACCCCGTCGCGCACTGTGTCGACAAGGCGCCGCAAGCGGGCGTCTGTCTCGGACCTGAGCTCTTCACGTTCTTGGAGCGCGACCGCAGCGGCAAGAGCAAGCGCGACGTTCACCCCTCCAGGCGAAAAGCCATCCCGGCCCGCCCAGACCGGAAGCCAACGGGTGCGCGGCGTCGTCGCAATGAACGCGATGCCAGCAGGGCCACCCCAGTCGGCCGCGTGACCCACCAGGGCGTCCCAGCGCGAAGGGGGGTCGATGTGGCCGATGCTTGCTGTCGCATCCACGAGCAACGGCACGGCGGCAGATGCCGTGATGTCGGCGATCCGGTCGAGACGTTGGATCGTGCCGATCTCCTGATTGGCATGCTGAACTGCGGCGAGCGCGACCCCAGGAACCCCGACAGCGGCCTCGAGAGCGTCGGCGTCGACATGACCATGGATGTCGACGGGGATCGTCTCCACCGCGTCACCGACAGCTGCGTGGGCGGCATCCATCAATGCGTCGCGCTCCGTTGCGCCAACGATGATGCGGTCGGATCCGCGCCGCGCCGCCACGATGCCCGCAATGACGCGCTCAAAGGCGAGGTGGGGGGAGGGGAGGAAGTGAATGTGCTCTGGCCGCGTCCCCAAGACGTCAGCGATTGCCTCTCGAGAGCCCTCGAGAAGTGCACGAGAGCGCCGCGACTCGGTGCTCAGACGCGTCGGATCGGCCCAGCCGTCGGCAATTCCGGCGGCTAGAGCATCGGCGACACGCCGAGACAATGGTTGAGACCCGCCAGCATCGAGGTAGACCCGGGACCTTTGCATGCCAAAACGGTATCGCGCGTTAGTATGCAGGGGTGGCTACCTTGTCCCCTGTAGCGTCCCGCGGCCTGCGCACTGTCGCCCTGGTCGCCGGAGCATCGTCCCTGCTCGTTGGCTGTGCCGGCCAGGCCAGACCGAATGGTCTGCCCTCGGAACCCGGCATCACGAACCACACGGGTCGCATCATCGACCTGTGGGACTACTCGTGGATCGCGGCCCTTGCCGTCGGAGCCGTGACCTGGGCCCTCATCCTGTGGTCCGTCGCGGTCTACCGCAAGCGCAAGGGTGACGAGAAGATCCCTGAGCAGACCCGCGCGAACATCCCGCTTGAGCTGATGTACGTGATGGTTCCCCTCATCATGGTTGCGGCACTGTTCCGCTGGACGGTTGTCGACACCGCTGCGGTCACCGACACGTCCGGTGACCCCGACATCCGTATCCAGATGATCGGCAAGCAGTGGGCGTGGGACATCAACTATCTCGACGACGACGTCTACACGTCTGGCGTTCAGGCCCGACTCACGGGCGAGCCAGGTGTCGAGGACACGCTGACCACCCTGTACCTCCCGGTCGGTGAGCTCGTCGACATCCAGCTCAACTCCCGCGACGTCATTCACTCGTTCTGGGTGCCCGCGTTCCTCAACAAGCTCGACATGGTTCCTGGTCGCACCAACCACATGCAGTTCATTCCGCAGAAGGAAGGCACCTACCAGGGCAAGTGCGCCGAACTGTGCGGGGAGTACCACGCATCAATGCTGTTCAACGTGAAGGTCGTCGACCGCGAAGAGTACGACGCCTACATCGAGAGTCTTCGTGAGCAGGGCAACGTGGGGTCCATCGGCCTCGAGTACAGCCGTCTGCAGAACGCCGCGCTCGACTCGGGCGAGGAGGGATAAGCATGGCAACGGTGGCTTATGAAGAGAAGGGCACTGTCGTGGCGGCTCCCGAGCTGACTCGCCGCCGCTCCGGCTCAATCGTCGTCAAGTGGATCACCTCAACCGATCACAAGACGATCGGGTACATGTACCTCATCACGTCGTTCGTGTGGTTCATCATCGGCGGCATCATGGCGCTGCTCATTCGCGCCGAGCTGTTCGAACCTGGCATCCAGGTGGTGCAGTCGCCCGAGCAGTACAACCAGCTCTTCACGATGCACGGCACGATCATGCTGCTCATGTTCG
>CAZRHL010000101.1:0-6319 GCA_964600005.1 uncultured Demequinaceae bacterium | reverse complement strand
TATCAGGCCACCGGCGATGAGAAGGACGTGACGCGCGGGCGTGCGCGCGTGCTGCAAGACGCGATCAATGGCCGCCTCATCGGTGGCCTCACGGCGCCCGAGGTGCGCGAGAGCCTTGACCTGTGCCTCAGCTGCAAGGCGTGTTCAGCGGATTGCCCGAGTGGTGTTGACATGGCGGCCTACAAGTCCGAGGTGCTCCACCAGACCTACCGTCGTTCACTGCGCCCGATGCCGCATTACTCGATTGGCTGGTTGCCGCGCTGGATGAAGCTCATCACGTGGGTGCCGTGGCTCGCAAATGGCGTGCTCGGCGTCAAGTGGATTCGCAAGATGGTCTTCCCTCTCGCCGGTCTCGATCCGCGCCGTGGCTTGCCGCGCTTTGCACCAAAGCCTTTCCGTCGCAGCGCGACCGTCGCCTCCCACCCGATGCCAGCGTCGGCCGATGCGCTGATGGCGGCGCAGACGGACGGCGAAGGCTCCGCCGATCTCCGCGGCAACACCGTCGTGCTGTGGGCCGATTCGTTCACGGACGGCCTCAGCCCGGACGTTCCCGCCGCGATCGTGCGCGTTCTCGAGGACGCGGGCTTGCGCGTTCTTGTCACGGCGGGCGATGCCTGCTGTGGTGTCACGTGGATTTCCACCGGGCAGCTCGACGCCGCGAAAAAGCGCCTCAGCCATCTGCTTGAGGTGCTCGGTCCCTTCGCCGTCAACGGCTTCCCGATCATCGGCGTCGAACCGTCCTGCACCGCCGTACTGCGTGGCGACCTCACCGAGCTCTTGCCGGACGACCCGCGCGCACACGCGGTCGCTGCGAACACCTTCACGTTGGCTGAGGTGCTCACGGGCCGTGCCACGGTGAAGCCGCGCGATGGCTGGCAGGTGCCGCGTCTCGATGGCGTGACCGCTGTGGTGCAGCCCCACTGCCACCAGTACTCGGTCATGGGCTACACGGCCGACCGCGACCTTCTCGCCCGTGCCGGGGTGACCGTGACGGAAGCGTCTGGCTGTTGCGGACTCGCCGGTAACTGGGGTTATGAGCGTGGCCATTACGACGTGTCGGTGCAGGTGGCGGAGAACTCCTTGCTGCCGGCATTGCGTGAGGCTGGTTTGGCGGGAGCGGGCACGCCTGAGGCGACGTACTACCTTGCCGACGGCGTCAGCTGCCGCACCCAGGCCTCCGACCTCGCGGGGGTCGAGGGCATTCACCTCGCCCAGTTGCTTGCACAGCACCTCGACGGGTAGCGACCGGCCCCATGCGGGGCCGGTGCCCATCACCTACGCGAGTGCGACGCTGACCGTGTGCTCTCCAGTGGTCGACGCATCGACAACGGCCGACGCTTCACCTGCGTTGAGCGTGTAGCAGCCGGCAATGCCGTCGATGACGACGCGGCCAGCCTCATCGGCAGTGACGGTGGTGGGCTTCATCCACCACTCACCCTTGATGAGGTCGAGCAGTGCGTCGTAGGCGGGCTTGCGGCTGCCGTCTGCGCGAACGAGGCCGGACGGTGCGCCGAGCCATGAGCCGGCATCAGTGAGACCCCAGTACGTGAGCGACTCGGTCGCAGGGTGGGCGAAGACGGTGCGGTAGTGGCGCACCATCTCGTCCGCCTGACGCTCCTCGCCTTCGGGAGTCGAGGGCCACTCGGGTATCTGGTAGTCGTTGAGGTCGACGATCTCGGGCGGCATGAGGTGGCCGGAGACGAGCGTGGTCTCGGTCATCTGAATGGGCAAACCGAAGCGGCCAAAGCGGTCGAGGATGCTCGTGATCTGCTCCTCGCCACGGAAGCCCTGGTGCATGTGCGTCTGCACACCGAGGGCGTCGATCTGGATGCCCGCTTCGAGGCACTCGCCAATGACCCGTTCGTAGTCCTCGCTCAGGTCAAAGTCGTTGAGGACAAAGCGGCCTTGGGGGTTTGCCGCGCGCGCCTCCTCGAAGGCCATCCGCACCATCTCGATCCGGCCCTTCGACTGGGCAAGGCGGGTCACCGCGTTCTCTTCCGCAGTGAAGATCGGGAGGATCACTGACTCATTGATCGCGTCCCACAAGTCGACCACTCCCGCAAATGCGGAGGCGTCACGGCGGATGCGTGCGCGGATCGTCGCTTCCACCTCGGCGTCGCTCTTGTCGAGGAGCCATTGCGGGGCGAGGGTGTGCCACAAGAGCGGGTGGCCCTTGATGGTGGCGCCCTTGTCCGCGAAGTACCGCGCTGTATTCATCAACCGCTGGGTGTCGGGCTCGCCCTCGATGGGCTCGAAACCGCGCCAATAGAACGGCAGCGTCACGTGGTTGTAGAGAGCGAACCACAGCGGTTCGAGGGCCTCGGCCTGCGAGGGCTTGGCGCCGCCGAACTGACTTGCCGGAGCGTCGTCGCCTTCCCCATTGGCGAGCCCCACGAAGTCGAAGCCGATGTTTCCAAAGCCGAAAGCGTGACGCTTTTGGGCGACAGTGATCTCACGCCCGGCGAGTGGGGTGCCACTGGTGTCCGTGACGGTGACGGTCGTCAGGGTCTTGCGGTGGTCGAAATCGTTTTCGACGCGAAGGTGAGCAGTGTTCACGTGTGACTCCTTTGCCACGGTTCAGGCGCGTTGACGCGGGGGAGCGGTCGACTCGCGAACGACAATGGACGTCGCGAGCTCGACTCGGGGATGGGCGAGAGTTCGCCCGCGGGCAGATTCGATGACCATGCGTGTGGCCTCACGGGCCATGTCAACGAGAGGCTGACGCACGGTTGTCAGGGTCGGCTGGACCCACTGGCACAGGTCGACGTCGTCGAATCCGACAACGGAGAGGTCATCGGGGATCGTCAGGCCGCGTTCGCGGGCTTCGAGGTAGATTCCGTATGCCTGCTCGTCCGATCCCGAGACGATTGCCGTCGGTGGCTCGAGAAGGTCGAGGAGTGCGCGGCCGTGGTCAATGCCGCCCTGAACGAGCGAGTTGCCTTCGCGCACAAGCCGAGGGTCTTCGGCGATGCCCACACGCCGCAGTGCAGCACGGTAGCCGTCGAGCCGGTCCTGGTGACTCGCGAGGTCGAGTCGCCCCGTGATGAAGCCAATGCGGCGGTGTCCGAGCGCAAGGAGGTGTGCTGTCGCGTCACGCCCGCCGGCCCAGTCAGTTGCTGACACCGTCGCGAAGCCATGCGAGTCGCTGCCAACCGGATCAATAAGGACAACGGGAGCATTGAGGCGCGCGATCTCGGCGCGGGCGTCTTCCGTGAGATCCGAGACAACGAGGACAACACCGTCGGTGCCACGGTGGGCGACGCGTTGCACCCAAGCGGCCGGGGCGAATTCACCGCCGCCGGTTGTACTGACAACGAGGTCGATGCCGGCGGTCGCCGCCTCGAGTTGCGCACCACGCATGAGGTCTGCAGCCCATTGGGTGTCGAGACCGGGGACGACGATGTCGATCAGTCCCGTGTCGAGAGTGTTCTTCGAGCGTCGTTCGTAGCCCGCTTCCGTCACGATCTGCTCGACGCGAGCTCGAGTTGCGTCAGAGACGCCCGGACGGTTGTTCAAAACTTTCGAGACCGTCGGAATAGACACGCCGGCGCGGGCCGCGATCTCGGCCATCCTCACCGGTTCGGTCGTCATGACGCGCCTTTCAGCGGAGCCTTCAGTGTCGCGGTCTCACATAAATTGACCGGTCACTGCTTTCGGCTTACTGTAGCCGAGGAAGAAAGTGATTGCGAAACTTTCGTCCTGACCATGGCGAACGGCGTGCGGGAGAGATGACGGTCTCGATCCCGCACGCCGGACCCATGAGGCGGTCACGCTGACGGGTTGACGACCTTTCGGGCGGCCTGTCAGCGGCCGCTGCCTCAGGTGATTCAGACGCGCGCGGACTCTTCGGTGCGCTCCAGGAACGCCGCCACTGCACTGTTGAGTGCGTCAGACTCGACAAGGATGCCGTCGTGGCCAACCGACGAGTTGATGAGATGCACTCCACCCGATTGCGGAAGCGCCTCAGCAAGGCGCTCAGAGTTCACCACTGGGTAGAGACGGTCAGAATCCACCGCGACGATCAACGCGTCGCCCGCGTATCGGGACAGGGCGTGAACGGCGCCGCCGCGGCCGCGGCCCACGTCATGCGTATTGATCGAGTGGACGATGCGCAGATAGGTGTTCGCGTCGAAGCGGCGGGCCAGCTTGTCGCCGTGGTGCTCCAGGTAGGACCGCACCGCGAAACGCCCCGTGGGCAGCAACGGGTTCTCGCCCTCCTGCGCGGCATTGCCAAAGCGCTCGTCAAGCTCCGGCTCGGAGCGATACGTCGTATGCGCGATCATGCGCGCAATGCCAAGGCCCTTGTGTGGACCTTCGCCGTCGGCAGAGTCGTAGTAGTCACCGCCGCGGAACGCCGGGTCATTCTCAATGGCCGCCATCTGCGGGGCCGCCCACGCGATCTGCTCAGCGGTGGTGACGGCGGTGGTGCCGATCGCACCGATCGCCCGGACTCTGTCCGGGTACGTGGCTGCCCACTCGATCGCGCGCATGCCGCCCATCGAGGGTCCGATGATGAGGCGCCACGAAGGAATCGCGAGAAGGTCCATGAGGCGGCGCTCCGCCTCCACCATGTCGCGCAAAGTGAGCCAAGGAAAACGAGAGCCCCACGGCCTGCCGTCTGCAGGGTGGGGCGAAGCGGGGCCGGTTGAGCCCTGACAGCCGCCAACCACGTTGGCGGAGACGACAAAGAAACGGTCGGTGTCGAGCGGGCGACCGGGGCCCACGAGTGAGTTCCACCAGCCGCCGGTCACATGGCCGGGGCCCGCGTGACCGAAGACGTGGCTGTCGCCGGTGAGCGCGTGGGCCACATAGATCGCGTTGTCACGCGCCTCATTGAGAGTGCCCCACGTCTCGAAAGCGAGGGTGACGTTGGGGAGCACGCCGAGCGGGTCGGCTTCGAGCGGCAGGTCGCCGATCGCAGCGAAGTGGCGCTCGCCCGCGTCCATGCCTTCGCGCCACGCACCGGTAGCCGGCACGGGGGTCGGTGCAGTCTCGACCCACTCTGAAGCGTCGTCGTCCATGGAAGTGCTCCTCGGTAGAAAAAGCGTGTGAAGCGCAGTGGCAGGTTAGCGGGGCGGGGTTGGGGTCGGCATCACGCCGAGCCCGCTCCCCCCGTCGAGTGTGAAGACGTCAGGCCGACGCGGCAGCGGCGGCTGCGGCGAAGCCCTTGTCGAGGTCGGCAAGGATGTCGTCGATGTGCTCGATGCCCACCGCAAGGCGCACCAGGCCCGGGGTGACGCCGGCCGTCGCCTGCTCCTCGGGGGTCAGCTGCGAGTGCGTCGTGGTCGCGGGGTGGATGACGAGCGAGCGAACGTCACCGATGTTGGCAACGAGCGAGTGCAGCTCGAGGGCGTCGACGAATGCCTGACCGGCTTCCTTGCCACCCTTGATCTCGAAGGCAAGCACCGATCCTGCGCCCTTTGGTGCGTACTTCTGCTGAAGGTGGTGCCACGGCGACGAGGGGATGCCCGCGTACGCGATCGACTCGACCTCGTCACGTCCTTGCAGGTACTCGACAACCTTCTTCGCGTTCTCCACATGGCGCTCAACGCGCAGGCTCAGCGTCTCGAGGCCCTGTGCGATGAGGAACGCGTTGAACGGCGAGATCGCGGCGCCAAGGTCGCGAAGAAGCTGGACGCGAGCCTTGAGGATGAAAGACAGGTTCGCGCCAAAGGCCGAGCCGACGCCGAGGTCGCGGGCGTACACGAGGCCGTGGTAGCTCGCGTCGGGCTGGTTGTAGTTGGGGAAGCGGTCCGGGTACTGGGCGTAGTCGAAGGAGCCGCCGTCCACGATGACGCCGCCGATGGCGGTGCCGTGACCGCCGAGGTACTTCGTGGCGGAGTGGGTGACGATGTCAGCGCCCCACTTGAGCGGCTGAACGAGGTAGGGGGAGGCGACGGTGTTGTCGACGATGAGCGGCACGCCTGCCTCGTGAGCCACGGCAGCGACAGCCTCGATGTCGAGGAGGTCCTGCTTGGGGTTCGAGATCGACTCGCCGAAGAACGCCTTCGTGTTGGGGCGAACGGCTGCACGCCATGCCTCCGGGTCGTCCGGGTTGTCGACGAAGGTCACCTCGATGCCGAACTTGGGCAACGTGTAGTGGAAGAGGTTGTACGTGCCGCCATACAGCGAGGGCGAGGACACGATGTGGTCGCCGGCCTCGGCGATGTTCTGGATTGCGATCGCGTTGGCGGCGGAGCCAGAGGACAGCAGCAGGGCGGCGACGCCACCCTCGAGTGCGGCAACGCGGTCCTCGACGGCGCCCTGGGTCGGGTTGCCGATGCGCGTGTAGATCGGGCCGAGGTCCTGCAGCGCGAAG
>CAZRHL010000100.1:0-6324 GCA_964600005.1 uncultured Demequinaceae bacterium | reverse complement strand
ACGATGAGGTCAGGGGCCTCCGCGCGGCACGGCGGACAGTTCGCGTACCACGTGGTGACGATCACCACCTCGCCCTCAAAGTCCGCGAGCGCGATGTCCTCCCCGCTGAAGGTGGTGCCGGTCAGCTCGAGCGGGCCCGGCCGGTCATCGTCCGACCACTCCGTCACCGCACCATCACCCGAGACGTACCCGGGGCTTGTCGCAGCGTCCGGAACCGAACAAGCCGACAGCCACAACACCACCGCAATGACAATTGCGGTGAGAATCGCGAGGCGGGCGTAACGGGTCACGGCACCGCCACGTGAGCTGCGGGGGTCGCGTACGTCATGGAGACGGGCTCGCCGTCGCGGAAAGTGAAGGACGTGACCGAGCCGAGCGCGCATTGACGCTTGCGCGGATCGTGAATGTACGAGCCCTTGGTGAAGTGCGTGCGCGCCACCCAGATGGGGAGCTGGTGGCTCACCATCACGGTGTCGGCGTCGGGGGTCGCGGCGGCTGCGTCGCGAAGCGCGTCCCACATGCGCGCCGCCTGCTCCTTGTAGGGCTCTCCCCATGAGGGCTTCCACGGGTTGCGCAGCAGCCACCAGTTGCGCGGGTGGATGAAGTCCTTGGGACCTTGCTGAAGCGGGCTGCCTTCGTAGACGTTGCCCGCCTCGATGATCCGCTCGTCTGTGTCGATCGGCAGGTCAAAAGCGCTGGCGATCGGCGCGGCGGTCTCCTGCGCACGCTGCAAAGGCGAGGCGATCACCCGGGCAACCGGGATGGCCTCGGCCACAAAGTAATCGGCGACAGCCTGCGCCATCTCACGCCCAGCGTCGGACAAAGAAAAGCCAGCGATACGGCCGTACAGCACCTTTTCAGGGTTGTGGACATGACCGTGGCGCACAAGATGAACAGTGGGCATGGGCCTATTGTCTCCCGCCCCGCGCGAGCGCCGCACGCACGTTGTCAGCGCGGATGCGCCAGTAGCCCACCTGGTGACCATCCACCTCGACCACCGGGACGATGTCCGTCATGCGTTCACGGAGGGAGTCGCTGCCTGTGGAGTCGATATCGACTTCATCCCACGTGAGCCCCGCCTCGGCGCACACGATCTCCACCACCTGGCGGGCGTCGTCGCACAGGTGGCATCCGGGCCGCACGTACAAGGTCACGCGTGAAGTCACACGGCAACCCTAAGTGAGGCCGCGCGTCGGACCCCACCGTCGCGCCCGCACCACAATCCGAGACCTCCCCACACCACCCACGCACAACCACGCAACATCCGACGGCAATTGTGGTGCTCCCGCGACGGCGCTCGGGCGGTGGCGTGCAACACAGCGGGGTCGGCATGGCTCCCGCGCGCAGGTACTGTGGAGGAATGACGCGTCCCGCCCAGACTGCGCCAACCACCGTTGCCGCGTTCTTTGACGTGGACAACACGGTGATCCGCGGGGCGAGCGCATTCCACATTGCGCGCGGGCTCAAGCAGCGCGGCTACTTTCGCAATCGCGACATCATCCGATTCGGGTGGGAGCAGCTGAAGTACCTCATCTTTGGCGAGTCCAAGGAGCAGATGGACACCGTCAAGGCTGAAGCGCTGTCGATCATCAAGGGCTGGTCGGTGGCGGAGATGGCGCAGATCGGCGAAGAGGTCTACGACGAGGTGCTTGCGCTGAGGATCTTCCCCGGCACCAAGGCGCTCATTGACGAGCACCGTGCGCAGGGTCACCAGGTGTGGTTCGTGACGGCGACACCCATCGAGATCGGCCGCCTCATCGCCCGACGCTTGGACGCCACCGGTGCTCTTGGCACCGTCGCCGAGCACAAGGGTGGGTACTACACGGGACGCCTTGTCGGCGAGTTCATGCACGGCGAAGCGAAGGCCGTGGGCGTTCGCGAGCTCGCGGAGAACACCGGCCTCGAGATCGATCGTTGCTTTGCTTACGGCGACTCGATGAACGACGCACCGATGCTCGCTGCGGTCGGTCATCCGTGCGCGATCAACCCCGATGGCCGGCTGCGTCGCCACGCGAAGAAGATGGGCTGGCCCGTCAAGGACTTCCGTGGGCGCAACCCCAAAGGCCGACGCTCGATAGTCCGAGCGTCCGTCACCGGTTTTGTGTGGATCGTCATGAAGGTGATCCGCTCGATCGGCCACCAGATTCTGCGGCCGTTCCGCGCACTGCGCCGACGCAAGCGCACCTGATCGCCGAACCGCAGCGTCGGCCCAACCACAGCGTCGGCCTGGCAAGACCGCCCGTCGCCCCTCCCCGCCCCCCCGCAGCTACGAACCGTTCGAGTGGGCGACACGCCGCGCACGGACCGCATTGCCCCGTGTGGGGCGGCGTGTCGAGTCGCGAAGGGTTCAGAACCTTAGGAACCGGTCCGAGCGGTTCAGAACCTCGCGGGCGGGGGCTTGGTCACGGGCGCGGCTTGGAGACGGCCCCGCACCCCCGTCCAAGAAACGACAAAGCCCGCGACCTCGACTGAGGCGCGGGCTTGCTGTCGTGAGCGCTACTTCTTGTTGCGGCGCTGGTGACGCGTCTTGCGAAGCAACTTGCGGTGCTTCTTCTTGGACATGCGCTTGCGGCGCTTCTTAATGACGGATCCCACGGACCCTCCTCAAAGAGAAAGCTAATGATGACGGGCGTCGACACGCGACGCGCGTGACACGGCTACCTAGCCTACAGCCGTGGCGCCCGTCTCGTCATCCTCGCCAAAGGAGGCGGTCAGTGAGGCGCGCTCGACGAATTCGCGTGCGGCGTCCTGTGGGACCCGAAACGACTTTCCGAATCGAACGGCGGGCAGGTCGCCAGCGTGCACCCAGCGATAAACAGTCATCCTGGATACGCGGCACATCTCTGCCACCTCAGCAACCGTGAGGAAGCGGGGTGCGGAATTGTCGGGCAACGGATCTCCTTAGAAGCACTCGCCGCGTGTATCGGCCGAAAGCCTCTCTCACTGTAGGGGCCAATGTGACTGTTGTGAAGGTGTGCGAACGTGCCGATGATGTGGGAGGCGCGATTTTCGTGCCAGAGTGACCGATTGGGCCGGCGGATCCGCGTCGCGCCTGCGAGGGAGACGGATGCCATCACAGCGCACAGTGCGCAAGTGGGTCGATCACCAGGTAGATCGCATCGCCCTGCAACACCCGGCGCGGCTCGCCTTGGGTGCCTTCGGCATGGTCATCTTGCTGTTCACCGGTCTCCTGTCATTGCCCGCCGCGACGGCGAGCGGGGTGCGCGCGCCCTTTGTCGACGCCCTCTTCACGGCCACCTCGGCCGTCTGCGTGACGGGACTCAGCACCGTGGATGTGGGGACGTACTGGTCACCGTTTGGCCTCGCGATCATGGGCGTTGCCATCAAGGTGGGCGGCCTGGGGATCATCACCCTCGCGTCGCTCGCAAGCCTTGCAGTCAGCCGACGCTTGGGCCTCACCCAGCGGATTCTCGCCGCAGGTGAGGCGCGCTCCACGGGCCTGGGAGACCTGCGCTCTCTTCTCACCACCATCGTGGCGGTGTCCACTGCTGCCGAGGTCATCATCTTCTTGGTGCTGCTCCCCCGCTTCCTCACTCTCGACTACGAGGTGGGCACCTCGATCGGATACTCCGCGTTCTATGCGGTGTCCGCGTTCAACAACGCAGGCTTCTCACCGGACCCCATCGGGCTCACCCCCTACTCAGGCGACCTGTGGATGCTTGCGCCCATCGGCCTTGGCGTCGCGGTTGGTGCCCTTGGCTTCCCGGTGTACCTCAATATGTTGCGTGACTGGCGCCACCCCCGCCGGTGGACGCTTCACACGAAGATCACCCTTGTCACGATCGTCACGCTGAGCCTGCTTTCCGCCGCGCTCCTCGCGGTGTTCGAGTGGTCCAACCCGGCCACGCTCGGTCACCATTCGACGGCATCGACGATTGGCAACATCTTTTTCCAATCGATCAACCAACGCTCGGGTGGCTTCAGCTCCTTTGACATTGGCCAGGCACGCGAGTCGACGTGGCTCCTTGAGGACATCCTCATGTTCATTGGCGGCGGCTCAGGAGGCACCGCGGGCGGTATCCGCGTCACCACGGTGGCGGTGCTCGTGCTCGCGATGTGGGCGGAAGCGCGCGGCAGGCGCGACATCGAGGCCTTTGGCAAGCGCATCGGCACCGAGGTGCTGCGCCTTGCGGTCTCGGTCACGTTGGTCAGCATGCTCATCGTCACGGTGGGCACTGCGGTGTTCCTCATGCAGACGGGGCTCGAGCTTGACCGCGCGTTGTACGAGGTGATTTCCGCCTTTGCGACGTGCGGCTTGTCGACCGGCATCACCGGCAGTCTTGACGCCGACGCCAAGGTCACCTTGATTGTCATGATGTACGTGGGCCGCGTGGGCTCCATCACGTTGGTTGCGGCGCTAGCGTTGAACAAGCGTCGCCGTGCGGTCCGCTACCCGAACGAAAGGCCCCTCATTGGCTAATTCAAAGCAGAAGCAGGGCGTGCTGGTCATCGGCTTGGGTCGATTCGGGTCAGCACTCGCAGACACTCTCGACCTCATGGATGTGGATGTGCTCGCGGTGGAGCGCGACGCGGATCTCGTTGAGAAGTGGTCTTCCCGCCTGCCGGTTGTGGAAGCGGATGCGAGCGACCCCCGCGCGCTTGAACAGATTGGTGCCAAGGACTTCGGGGCGGCCGTAGTGGGCGTGGGAACGTCGCTTGAGGCGTCAGTTCTCATCACCGGCAACCTTGTTGACGTGGGCATTCCAGAGATTTGGGCGAAGGCCGTCTCCGCTGAGCACAAGCGCATCCTCGAGCGCATCGGCGCGCACCACGTGGTCCTGCCCGAGGCCGACGCTGGCAGCCGTGTCGCGCACTCGGTGGGCGGCAAGATGCTCGACTACATCGAGGTCGAGGACGGCTTCACGATCGTCAAGATGCGCCCGCCCACAGAGACTCACAACTTCCGCCTGGATCAGCTCGACCTACGCAACAAGTACGGCGTGCAGGTGATTGGCGTGAAGAGCCCCGGCGAGGACTTTGTCTACGCAGGCAAAGACACGTACATCCGGCCGGACGACCTCCTCGTGGTCGCCGGTGACGGCGAGCTGCTCGAACGCTTCGCGCAGCGTCCGTAAGCCCCTTCGCACGGGCACTGGCGCGCGGGCCTGGCCCCAGCGTCGGCCGCCGCATTTGTTGTATCCACGGCGAAATGCCTGGAAAAGCCCGTCATGTAACGGCTGCATCTCGGTTGCGTTGCGGCTTCACCCCAACGGTGTCGCTCGGCGAGGCGTCTTTCTACCATGAGCAACATGAACGAATCGAAGGTGGGGACGATGCGGCGTGGTCGTATCGGGATGATGGCCGCGCTGATTGCGACGATGGCAGTGTTGGCGGGCTGTTCAGCGGGCGCGGACTCGGGTTACGACTCGGCACCCGCCGCCGGTCTCGCGAATGAGGGCGCGGCGTATGACGCTGGGGGCGACTTCGCGGAAGGCGGCGGCGCGGTGCCGGGCGACGGCTCCGTGCCGACAGCTACTGACAACCGTTCGCTCATCGTCACGGGTTCCCTCTACATGACGGTTGATGACCCAATCGCGGCGGCCGATGCTGCAGCGGACATCACCAAGCGCAATGGCGGGCGCGTGGTCGCTCGCGATGAGACGGCGCCTCGCGAAACGGGCAGTCGCTCCTCTGCGGAAATGACGTTGCGTGTTCCGTCCGCGAAGTTGGACGCCGTCGTTGACGAGCTCGGTGAGCTTGGCACCACCGATTACTACAACACCTCCAGCATTGACGTCTCAACCGAAGTGATTGACCTCGATGCGCGAATCTCTACCCTGCGCGAATCGACCGCTCGCATTGAAGGGCTGCTCAAGGACGCGCAAGACATTGATGACATCATCGCGCTGGAGGACGAACTCGCGAGCCGTCAGGCGACCTTGCAGAGCCTTGAAGCTCAAAAGCGCGGTCTTGACGACCAGGTCGCGATGTCAACGCTCAACGTGTCCTTCACCACGGAACCGATCGTGGTCGAGGAAGAAGACGACTCCCCCAAGAACTTTGTCGACGGCCTCAAGGCCGGTTGGAACGGGCTCGTTGGGTTCGCGACGATCGCTCTGACTGCGTTTGGCATCCTCTTGCCTTGGTTCGCCGTCATCGCACTGGTCGTGTTCGCAATTGTGTGGCCGCTACGCAAGCGCCGTGCAAACCGGCCGGCCGCGCCGCCAGCCCACGGCCAGGTGTTCGCGGCTCCGCCGCCGCCTGCTCCGCCTGCGTCGGCCGGGGAGTAGGCGCCCAGCGTCGGCTTCATCCACGTGAACAACAAAGCCCCCGGTCATCTGACCGGGGGCTTTGTGCAGGAAG
>CAZRHL010000099.1:2435-6329 GCA_964600005.1 uncultured Demequinaceae bacterium | reverse complement strand
GCCATCGACAGCGTCGTCGTCTTGCCCGCCCCGTTTGGCCCAAGCACGCCATAGAAGGAGCCGACCGGGATGTCGAGGTCGATGCCCGCCACCGCGACGGTGCGTCCAAAGCGCTTGTACAGACCGCGCAGTTCGATCGCGTTGACGGGCGTTGTCATGGCGTCAGCGTAATCGCGCGCACGCGCAAGACAACGGTCCTCCCCCGTAAGAGGGGTTTATCCCACATTCCCTTGCTATTTACCTACGGTCCCGTAGGGTGACAACCAGTGTTCACCACGAGCTCGGGGGCTCAAGCAGGGGTGTTCCGTTTGTCCCCAATGCTTGGAGCTTGCATGACCACCACTGGTTCTGTCGCACCCGCGATGCCCGTCAACCACATCACCCGTTCGTTCACTGGGCTTGCCCAGACTGTCCGCGAGACCGGCCTTCTGCGCCGGTCTTATGTGTTTTATGCGGTCTACGGCGCGATCCTCGCGCTCGCCTTTGGCGGCGTGATCACGGGAATGATTCTGCTGGGCGATTCGTGGTTCCAGCTGCTCATGGCAGGCGCACTCGGCATCCTCTTTACGCAGGTCGCATTCCTCGGTCACGAGGCTTCCCACCGGACGATCTTCGTGTCGGGACCCGCCAATGACCGCTTGGGCCGCTTCCTCAGCACCGTGGTGGTGGGCATCAGCCACCAGTGGTGGATGAACAAGCACAGCCGCCACCACGCGAACCCGAACCAGATCGGCAAGGACCCCGACATCGAGCGGGACACCATCTCCTTCCTTGAGGAGGACGCGAAGACTTCGCGCGGGATCATCCGCGCCATCACGCGTCGTCAGGGCTGGCTGTTCTTCCCGCTGCTGACGATGGAGGGCTACAACCTCCACTACCGCTCGATCGCGTCGCTCCTCACCCGCGGCAACCGCCGTCAGAAGTGGACCGAGCTGCCATCGATCGCCCTGCACTTTGGGCTCTACCTCGTGCCGCTGTTCCTCTTCCTGCCCTTCGGCATGGCCTGCGCCTTCGTCGCCGTGCAGATGGCGGTCTTCGGTGTGTACATGGGCGCTTCCTTTGCGCCGAACCACAAGGGCATGGCGCTCATTCAGCCTGGGCAGCGCCTCGACTTCTTGTCCAAGCAGGTGCTGACGAGCCGCAACATTCGCGGCGGCTGGTTCATGTCGATCGCCATGGGCGGTCTCAACTACCAGATTGAGCACCACCTGTTCCCCAATATGGCGCGCCCGTATCTCGCACGCGCCCGGGAACTCGTCATGGAGCACTGCGAGACATTGGCGATCCCCTACACCGAGACCAGCCTTTTGCGTTCTTACGCGATCGTGATCGACTACCTCAACCGCGTGGGACTCGCCGCACGGGACCCATTCGACTGCCCGGAACGCGTCGCTCTCGGCCGCTAATACTTAGCGTTCTACCAGGCATTTCATCGCCTCATAGGTCACCCAAGGCGGCGCCTTACGGGACCTGAGTCGTGGGACCAACGGCGCACTTTTCCCGACAGTTCAGACCTAGCCTGAAAGCGTTCAACGCGGACGTGTGGAACGCAAAGAAGCACCCACGGATCGTGGTGACGGGGCGCCACATGACGCGACCCAACACCATATCCCGGCTCTCCGAGCGGTCTGCCATCGTTCGCATCGTGCTAGCGGATCGAACAGGCGTCGCAATGAGTGCTCACAAGCCCACCTACCCCGGCATTCCGACCGTTATCAACGGCAACGGAGCAGTCGCCCACGTCATGAGCCAAGTGTGCGGGGGCGTGATCGGCTATCCCATCACCCCTTCCACCGAGATCGCTGAGATCTTTGAGGCGTATCGCGCAGAAGGCGGCCTCAATGTGTGGGGCAAGCATCCCTTCTTCGTTGAGACCGAAGGCGAGCACTCCGCTCAAAGTGGTGCGCTCGGTGCCGCGCTCACCGGCGGCTCTTACGTCTCCAACGCGTCCTCCAGCCAGGGCATCTTGTACGCGATGGAGTCCCACTACGTGACGGTGGGAAAGAAGATCGGCGGCTTTGTGCTGCAGGTCGCCGCCCGCGTCGTCTCCAAGCACTCTCTCAACGTGATGGCGGGACACGACGACGTCTACGCACTCCTGCCCGCCGGCTACACCATCCTCTTCGGCTCGAACCCGCAAGAGGCCGCCGACCTCGCCGCGATCGCATACCGTACGTCGGCGCTGTCACTCATTCCTGTTGCCAACGCGATGGACGGCTTCGCGACAAGCCACGTGATGAGCGAGGCCGTGCTGCCGGAGGCAAACCTGCTGCGCGAATACCTAGGCGATCCTGCGAGCCGCATCCCATGCCCCACGGTGGCGCAGGACATGCTCTACGGCGCAAAAGGCCGCGTCTTCCAACTCGGCGAGTACATCACGCGTCAGTCTGCGGCGTTCAGCGAGCAGGCAGCCGCCGCTTTGCGTGGCTACCTCGAGGACAACGCCGACGCTGTTGAGAAGGACAATGAGGGCGCGCTCATCGAGCAGACGCTTGCGTGGGTACCCGCGCAGCTGCACGCACAATGGCGCCGCCAGTGGGTCAACGCCTGGCAAAAGGGCACTCGTCAGTTGGTGCCTGCCCTTGTCGACCCGCACAACCCCGGTGTCACCGGCACGGTGCAGAATCAGCCCGATTTCCAGGCCGGCGCGGTTGACCACCGCACCCACTTTGCCAGCGCAGTTCCGGCACTCATGCGCCAGGCGATGACCGAGTACGCCGAGCTCACGGGTCGCGAGTACTCGCCCGTCATGGCATACGACTGTGAGGACGCGGACTACATCATGGTGGGCCTCGGCTCCATCACCGACGACGTTCGCGCGGTTCTCCCGTACCTGCGCGCACAGGGCCTCAAGGTCGGAGTCGTCTCGGTCAAGGCGTTGCAGCCCTTCCCTGAGGCTGAGCTCGTGGCGGCCCTTGGCAACGCCAAGGCCGTGACCGTGCTCGAGCGCTCGGACGAGACGGCACTGACGCGCTTCGTCACCGGGGCTCTATTCAAGGCACGCGCGAACGCGGACGCACCGCAATATGACGGCATCCCCGCTCTCACCACCACGCCCACGCTGACCACAGCAATCTTTGGACTCGGTGGTCACGATGTGCAGCCACGCCACATCATTGCTGCGTTCAAGCACATGGCTGAGGGCAAGAAGGCTCCGCTCATCTACCTCGGCTCACAGTTCTTTGGCACCGACTCCGTGCCGTCGCTCGCAGCGCTCGAGGACAGGTTGCGCGCCGCATACCCGGAGACCGAGGCGATGGCGCTCGAGACCGAGCCCAACCCCGCAGGCCTCCTTCCCGCATCGGCGATGCGCATCCGCTTCCACTCCGTCGGTGGCTACGGCACGGTGGCCACAGGCAAGCTCCTCACCGACATCCTTGCCGGTGTCCTCGGAATGCACTCGAAGTCCGCACCAAAGTACGGCTCGGAAAAGAGCGGTGCGGCCACGAACTACTACATCACCTTGAGCCCCGAGCCTGTGCTCTTCACCAACGCAGAGCTCGAGGACGTCGAGGTCGTCATCTCCCCCGACCACCAGGCGTTCGTTCACACGAACCCGCTCAAGGGCCTGGTTGACGGCGGTACGTTCATCCTCCAGTCGGACCTCGCACCCGAGGACGTATGGCGGGCATTGCCTTCGTACGCGCGGCGCATGATCCGCGACAAGAAGATCCGCTTCCTCGTTGTCGACGCATTCACCGTTGCCCGCAAGCACGCCCCCACGCCGGAGCTTGAGACCCGCATGATGGGCATCGCCTTCATCGGTGCGGTCGCTGGCCACGTGGACCGTGTCGCATCCGGAGCGTCACGCGACGTGATCCTCGAGAAGGTGCGCGCGCAGATCGTCAAGAAGTTCGGCGGCAAGGGCGAGGCGATCGTCGAAGGCAACATGGC
>CAZRHL010000099.1:0-2335 GCA_964600005.1 uncultured Demequinaceae bacterium | reverse complement strand
CCCGGCGTCGGCATGTTCATGCCCGTTGGCACCGGAGCGACGAAGGACAAGGGTCTGTTCCGCCGCACGGCGCCGATCTTCGACCCCGCTGCCTGCACCGGCTGCCTCGACTGTGCGATGGTGTGCCCCGACGTGGCGATCCCGAACACCGTCCACGAGATCCACGACCTCCTGCTCGCCGGCATCGCAGCCGCCGAGGGCACGGACGCCCAGCGCGACGCCCTCCGCTCCAAGGTCTACCCGCTGGCCGAAGCCGTGCGCGAGACCTACCGGCAGGACAAGACACCTCGCACCTTCGCCGACATCGTGGCCGACGCTGCGGCCGCGGTTGACGCCGACGCTGACGTGACGATGCGGGCGACTTTCGACTCGATGGTCGCTCACCTCGCGACCTTCCCGGTGGCACGGACTCGCCCGTTCTTCGACTCAATGGAGAAGGAGCAGCCCGGTTCAGGCGGTCTCTTCTCCGCAGTCGTCGACCCGTGGAAGTGCACCGGCTGTCTGCAATGCGTCGACGTGTGTGGCGCTGGCGCGCTTACCGCTGTCGACCAGGACGCGGATGTTCTTGCACAGCTCGAGCAGCGCTTCGAGACGATGACGACGCTCGAGGCAACCCCCAAGCGCTTCTTCGAGGGCTCCACCGAGCTTGACGGCGACATCAAGCGCATGCTGCTCGACCGCACGGCGTACTACGCGACCACCGGTGGCCACGGTGCATGCCGTGGCTGTGGCGAGGTGACCGCGATTCGGCTCGTCACGTCGATGAGCCGTGCCGTGGGAGAAGAGCGCCGCCGCACGCACATCGCAGAGCTCGAGGACCTCATTGCGAAGCTGACGGCCAAGCGTGACTCACTCGACGCTTCCCAGGCCGACCGTGTGGCCCGCATCGACGGTGTTCTCGCCGATCTTGACCGCGCGCTCTACCTCGCAGAATCCGGTCCCACCGGTGGTGGACCTTCGCCCACGGTGGTGGCAAACGCGACCGGTTGCTCGTCGGTCTACGCATCGACGATGCCGTTCACCCCGTACCTCGACCCCTGGGTCAACAGCCTCTTCCAGGATGCCCAGCCGCTCGCGGCAGGCATCTACGAGGGCCTGTCTGCTCAGCAGATCGTTGAGGTCAAGGCCATGCGCAAGGCGCGCCTCGAACTTGAGGACGCCTACGACCCGGCCACGTACGACAAGCGTCTCAGCACTCTCACGTGGCGTGACCTCACGGCCGAAGAGCTGCGTCTCATGCCGAACGTGCTGACGATCGGCGGTGACGGCGCAAGCTACGACATCGGATTCGGTGCGATGTCTCGAGTGCTTGCTTCCGGCACGCCTGTCACGATGCTCGTGCTCAACACGGGGGCGTACTCGAACACCGGTGGTCAGGCATCGACGGCCAGCTACATCGGCCAAGACGCCGACCTCGCCCGTTACGGCAAGGCACACGACGGCAAGCAGGAGGGCCGCAAGGACCTCGCTCTCCTCGCGTCCTTCCACCCAGGCGTGTTCGCAAGCGCCACCTCGACGGCAATGCAGGGCCACTTCCTCACCACGGCGATGAAGGCACTTGCCTACCAAGAGGGTGCAGCTGTGCTCGACATCTACACCCCGTGTGGAACCGAGAACGGCATCGCTGAGGACCTGTCGAACACGCGTTCACGCCTCGCCGTTGAGAGCCGCATGAGCCCGCTGTTTGTGCACGACCCGCGCGGCGGCACCTCGCTGCGTGAGCGCTTCAGCCTCGACGGCAACCCAGACATCGACAAGAAGTGGACGACGTCGACTCTTGAGTTCATCAACGACGCTGGCCAGCTCGAGCTGATGACGACGCCGCTCACTCCCGCCGAGTTCGCTCTCGGTGAGGTGCGCTTCAAGAAGCAGTTCCGCAGGCTTCCCGCAGAGAAGGAGGCCAACGCCCTCCCGATCGCGGAGTATGTGGAATTGCCCGCCGAGGAGCGCGCGGGCCGTGTCGCCTTCGTCTACGCGACCGATGCCGACAAGCGCCTCATCAAGGTGGAGTGCTCGCCTGCGGTGGTCGACCTCGTCGAAGAGCGTCAGCGCTTCTGGCAGACGCTGCAGTACCTCGCAGGCCAGACCGAGGACCGCCTGAGCGCCGCACACCGTGCACAGATCGACGACCTCACGGCGCGGTACGAAGAGGTGCTCAAGCTGCGGGAGACCTCGCTCGACGAGATTGCTCGGGCGATGTCCGCCCTCGCGACCTCGAGCAAGGCCCCCACCGCGGCACGGCCAGCCCTCGCGCTGACCCCCACGGCAGCGTCGGCCCCCGCCCCAGCGTCGGCGTCCTGCGCTGACGTCGCGGCGGGCTCCACCGGCCCCGTCT
>CAZRHL010000098.1:0-6337 GCA_964600005.1 uncultured Demequinaceae bacterium | reverse complement strand
GCTTGTCCGAGCAGCTCGATGAGTACGGCGTGGATGCGGTCCGGCTCACGATGTCCTTCGCTGGCCCGCCGGAGGACGACATCGACTGGGCTGATGTGTCGCCCGCCGGCAGCGCGAAGTTCCTCGCCCGCGCGTGGCGACTCGCTCGCGACGTGACGTCTGCGCCCGGCGTGGACCCGGCGTCGGGCGATGCAGGCTTGCGATCAGCGACTCACCGCACGCTCGCCGAGGCCTCGGAACTGGTGGAGTCGTTCCGCTTCAACGTGGTGGTCGCGCGGGTGATGGAGCTCGTCAACGTCACCCGCAAGGCGATCGACTCGGGCGCCGGCCCGGCGGACCCGGCGGTTCGCGAGGCCGCTGAGGTTGTCACCAAGCTCCTCAGCCTCTTTGCCCCGTACGTCGCGGAGGACATGTGGAGCATGCTCGGCCACACGGACCTTGTCGCACTGTCCGGATTGCCTGAGGTCGATGAGGCCCTGCTCGTCCAGGAGACAGTGACGTGCGTCGTTCAGGTGATGGGCAAGGTGCGGGACCGCCTCGAGGTGGCGCCCGACATCAGCGAAGAGGACCTTGTCGCTCTTGCTCTCGCCGCGCCGAACGTCGCGCGTCAGATCGGCGATGCCGAGGTGCGCAAGGTCATTGCACGTCCGCCAGGACTCGTCAACATCGTCGTCTCCCAGTAGCCTGCCCGCATGAGTGCGCGGGTTGCGGTAGCCACTGACTCGTCGGCCTGCCTGCCTGTCGAGCTTGCCGCTGCGTGGGGCGTGTTCGTCATCCCGTTGCAGGTGATCATCGACGACGAAGCCCGCGATGAAGGCGAAGGTATCGCGCCCGCCGCCGTCGTCGACGCCCTGACGGGCGGTAAGCGGGTCACGACGTCGCAGCCACGTCCCGAGGCGATTCGGCGGGTCATCGATCAAGCGGCCGACGCTGGAGCTGAGTCGCTCGTCGTCGTCACCTTGTCGGCGAAGATGTCCGGCACTGCAGGCGCCGTCGAGATCGCTGCCGCAGAGGCGGGCATCACGGTGTCGATCGTCGACTCCGCCACGGTGTCTCTCGCGCATGGCCTTGCCGCGCTGTCGGCGGCCGCCGTGGCGCGTTCGGGAGGCTCGCTGGCTGAGGTCGAGGCAGAAGCGCGCCGGGCATCCCGCGCCTCCTTGTGCCTGTTCACGGTCGACACGCTTGAGTACCTCAAGCGCGGTGGGCGTGTGTCGCCAGCCGTGGCTGCCGTCGGCAACGCCCTCGGGGTGCGCCCCGTGCTTGGGGTGATTCACGGTGCCGTGGAGCAGGTGGAGCGGGTGCGCTCCTCCGCAAAGGCACGCCATGCCGTGCTTGAGCGCATCGTTGCGAGGGCTCCCGCCCAGCGTCACCCGGTTGTGGGGCTGATGGGAGTCTCTGGCGACGACGCCTTGCTTGCGGAATCGGCGCGTCAAGTCGGCACGCGCGGCGACTGGCCGGTGGTGACAGCGGGGCTGTCGGCGGCCCTGGCCGCTCATGCCGGGCCGGGGGCCCTCGCCGCCGTTGTCGTCGATTGCCACCCGGAGGTGGATGAGGCGTTGCGCGCTCGCTAAGCGCGTGGATGTCCCCAGCGTCCGCAGGCCGTGGCTGTCCACTCTGCGTGTGCCGTCGTGCCGCTCACGTGATTGCGTCCACCTAACGTCCTCTCATGAGTGACGCGCAGGACGTGAAGCAGCGAGTGAACGACGCGTGGCGCGCGGCTGCAACGCGGGCATACGAAGCGGCCCACGGCGTGGTCGACGCCCCTGCCGTGGGGGAGGCCCGCACCTGGCGCTGGGTCATGTCGACCCGCGTTGCGATCACGCTCGCGGGCGCACTTGCCGTCATCGCCGCCGTGGCCGCGTGGTGGCCGCGCGCACCGCAAGGTGAGGCAGTGCCGTTCCCGACGGAAGCGGCGACGGTGACGGAGGAGGGCTCAGCACAGGTGCCGCTTCAGTTGAGCTCCGTCACTGTGCACGTCGCGGGAGCCGTGCAGTCTCCAGGCCTTTACAAGCTTGACGCGGGTGCCCGCGTTGCCGAGGCGATCGATGCGGCCGGGGGTGCAGTCAATCCCAGCGATCTCGACCTTCTCAACCTTGCAAGGCCGTTGCGTGACGGGGAGCGCGTTGCCGTCGGCGTGGAAGAGGCACAGGGCGGCGGGCTCATCAATCTCAACACGGCCTCCGAATCGGAGCTCGTCGCCTTGCCAGGTGTGGGGCCCGTGCTCGCTGCGCGAATCGTCGCGTATCGAGACGCACATGGGCCGTTTGGTTCGGTCGACGACCTTGATTCGGTGTCGGGTGTCGGGCCTGCAGTGCTCGCGGGACTGCGTGAAGACGCGACGGTGTGACGGAGCATGATGCGCGCACGTTGCCTGCCGCGCTTGCCGCGATGGTGACGTGCGCACTGGTGGCGGGGAGCGGCACGTGGCTGCGTGCCGCCAGCCTCCTCGGTCTTGCTGCGGTGGCCGGATTCCTCGTGGCGCGGCGGGCGGTTCGGAATCGTCGCGTCAATGCCGTGTGCCGAACGATCGCGACCGCGTGCCTTCTCGCTTGTGTCATCGCAGGGATTGGCGCCTTTCGAGCCGCGACCGCGCTCCCTTCCGCGGTCTCATCGGCCCCGGAGGCGGGGGACAGGGTGAGCGTGCGGGGCGTCGTCGTTGCCGATGCGCGTCCTCTTGGACCGGACGCGTGGTCCGGGGTCGAGCGCTACTCCGTGCGGCTCGTCGTGGACCGCGCATGTGCCGTGCCATGCGCCGCTCCCGAACGCGCGCGGGCAACCGTCGACATCGTCACCGAGAGTGCCGTTCCACCTCTTGGTGCGGAGGTGACCGCGACTGGTGTGGCGCGCGAGTCCCGCGACTCGCGCGTCGCACTCGTCCTGTGGGGCGCCGAGCCTCAGACCACGGGCCGCGAGGATGTCGTGTTGAGCCTGATCGGAACCGCGCGGGAACAGACCCGTGCCCAGGCGCAAGGCTTGCATCCCGACGTGCGCGACCTCACCACCGGCATGGTGCTCGGGGACACGCGGGCGATGCCCCCGGCACTCGCCGATGCGATGAGAAAGACGAGCCTCACGCATCTCACCGCGGTATCCGGCTCCCACTTCGCCATCGTCACTCTCGCTCTCGGTGCGCTCCTGCGGACAACCGTGCGCCGGCGCTCGGTGCGTGCCGTCACCTTGGGTGTCGCGATGGTGAGCCTTACTGTCTTCGTGGGGCCCGATCCGTCCGTCCAGCGAGCCCTCACAATGGCGCTTGCTGTCGCGATCGGCATGTGGTGGGGGAGACCGTCTCAAGCGCTTCCTGCGCTCGGTGTCGGCATCTTGGTGCTGCTCGCGATTGAGCCGAACCTCGGTGCGAGCATCGGCCTTCAGCTCTCGGCCCTCGCGGTTGTCGCGATCGTCGTGTGGGCTCCGCGCCTGCGCGACCTCTTCTCGCGGTGGCTGCTCCGTTCGGCCGCCACCGCCCTCGCGGTGCCACTTGCCGCCTGGCTCGCGTGCTGGCCGCTGCTCGTCACGATCAATCCTGGGCTCGGCCCCTATGCGGTCCCGGCCAACCTCATCGCCGGACTCGCTGCGTTCCCCGTCACCTTGATCGGCCTCGCCGGGGCTGTCGTCGGCCAGGCCTGGCCTGGCGCTGGCATCGCATTGCTGGGGGTCGCCTCGTGGTGTGCGTGGCCCGTCGTATGGGCTGCGCGCTCGTTCTCGGCCGCGCCCGGAGCGTGGGCGGCATGGCCTTCAGGTGTGACCGGTGTCGTGCTCGCCGCCGTCGTCAGCGCTCTGATCGCGTGGGGCACGATGGCGAGCCAGGTGCGTGTGGCCTGGCGTGCGGGCGCCGCGATTGCCGGGGTGGTCGTCTCTGTCGCGTCGCCCGTGCTGTCGGCTCAGGTCCAGGTGGGCGTGGAGGATGCAGCGGTCGTCGTGTGCGACGTCGGTCAAGGTGACATGACGCTCGTGATGGCAGGTGACGCGGAGGCCGTCGTCATCGACACGGGCCCGCCAGGTGGTGCTGGGGCAGACTGTCTTCGTAGGTACGGCGTCACATCGATTCCACTGCTCATCCTCACGCACCCCCACGCAGATCACGACGGTGCGATCGGTGAGATTCTCGAGGCGGCGGCGGTGGGCGAGGTGTGGGTGTCGCCTGTCACCGGCGATCCCCGGCACGCTGGCGCCGTGCGCATTGCGTCGAGACACGGTGTGCCGGTGTCTGTGCCGCGAGTTGGCGACACCGCCGAGTTCGGTGCCGCTCGCATCGTGGTGATGGGACCGGAAACGACCGGCGGGCCCGCCGCGGGCGAGCATGAGCTCAATGACGCGAGCATCGTCGTGTGGGTGACTGCCGGCGCGGCCTCGGCGCTCTTGCTCGGTGATGCCGAGTCAGCCTCCCAGGACTGGCTCGCGCGCCGGATGGGCGACGGCGTTGTGGTCGACCTCGTCAAGGTTGCCCATCACGGTTCGCGCATTCAGTCCGATCACCTCGCCGGGGCGATCACCGCGCGCATTGCGGCCGTCAGCGTAGGCGAGCGCAACTCATACGGGCATCCACATCCCGACACGATCGATCTGTACAAGGCGCGTGCCGCACATGTGCTGACAACCTCCTCATGCGGTGACATCGTGGTGACAAGCTCCCAAAAAGTGGCGGCGCAGTGTCTGTCCTCCATGGCAGGCTAGGGACGTGCCAAAGCCCGCTGCGAAGAAGTCCACCGCGCCGCCCTGGCATCGCGCTGCGCCCGCACCACTCGTCCTCGTCTCAGGTCCTGAGGAGCTCCTCGCCACCCGTGCTGTCGAGCTCATCGTGTCGGCGGTGCGCGAGCGGGACCCCGAGACGGACGTCCAGCATCTCGACGCGTCGACCTACGCGAAGGGCTCGCTCGTCTCGGCAGCGAGCCCATCACTGTTCGGCGGCACGGCCGTTGTCGTCATCGAGCAGGCGGCAGCGATGAACGACGACTTCCTCGCCGACGCTATTGCCTTCACCGCGTCGCCTGACGCCGACGCTGTGGTGATCGTCCGTCATGGCGGCGGCAACCGCGGCAAGAAGCTCCTCGACACGATGCGCGGCGCTGGAGTGCCCGAGTATTCGTGTCCCGCAATCACTCGAGATGCAGACCTCGTGGACTTTGTTGCCGCCGAGTTCTCACGCGCGAAGAAGCAGGCGCATGCGGCTGCGGTGCGCGCACTCGTCGACGCCGTTGGCTCCGACGTGTCGCAGTTGGCTGCGGCGTGTGCGCAGTTGACACAAGACGTCGACGGTTCGATCGACGAGGCGACGGTCGCGCGCTATTACGGCACGCGTGTCAACGCGACGGGTTTCAATGTGGCCGACGCTGCGGTCGCGGGAGACAAGGCGCGCGCCCTCGCACTCGTACGCCATGCGCTGGAGACCGGAGTGGATCCGGTGCCGCTCGTCGCGGCGATGGCGGCGAAACTTCGCACGTTGGCGAAAGTGGGGGCCTCACGAGGTCGCGGACTCGACCCGACCCGAGATTTGGGCATTGCGCCATGGCAGGTGGACAAGTCTCGCAAGGAGCTTCGCAAGTGGGACGCAGGTCGCCTCGCGTCGGCTATCGCGGTGGTCGCGGAGACCGACCATGCGGTCAAGGGCGGTGGGCGTGCGCCGGCCTTCGCGGTCGAGCGTGCAGTGCGCCGCATCGCCGAACTTGCCGCAGACGAGTAGCCGCCACAAACGCGAAAGGCCCCGCAAAGCGGGGCCTGCCACGAGAAGAAAGCGCTTAGAGTGCGCCCACCTGCTTGGCAAGTGCCGACTTGCGGTTCGCAGCCTGGTTCGAGTGGATGACACCCTTCGAGGCGGCCTTGTCGAGCTTGACCGAGGCGTTCTTGAGGGCGGCCTGCGCGGCGGCCTTGTCGCCAGCAGCAACGGCCTCGCGAACCTTGCGCACGTGGGTCTTGAGCTCGGACTTGACGGCAACGTTACGCAGGCGCGACTTCTCGTTCGTGCCAATGCGCTTGATGTTGGACTTGATGTTTGCCACGTGAATCCTTGAGTGGTGAGGTGGTCTCGTGCGTCGCGGGTGCGCGCACACGGCGTCCAACTCTACCAGCGATCCGGACCTTGCGCGAGCGTTCGGGCCGCTTTTGCGACACGTTCGAACAGCTCTTTGTCGGTGTTTCTCCGGAAGCGACCAATCCTGCTCCGGGTGATCAGTACACCGTCTCCGGGGTTGCGCTTGATCGCATCGCATACCGGCTGAGGAAACGCGCCGGGCATGAGCTCGGCGCGTATTTTGTTTCCCTGTCCAGTCGCACGCTCGGCTACAAGGGCATGGTCACCACCCTCCAGCTCGAGCCGTTCTATCCCGACCTGCAGGACGAA
>CAZRHL010000097.1:0-6465 GCA_964600005.1 uncultured Demequinaceae bacterium | reverse complement strand
CCTGGTCACCGCCGCCGGGGTGGTCCTTGCCGCGGAAGAAGTGGTTGAGCCCGACTTCGTACAGCGTCGCCACAGAGGCGTAGGAGGAGATGTGCCCGCCGACGCTCTTGTGGGGGCCCTGCGCTCGCGTCACCATGACGGCGGCGTTCCAGCGGATCCAGCCGCGATAACGGCGCTCGATCTCCTCGTCGCCGGGGAACGCGGGCTCTTCCTCGACGGAGATCGTGTTGATGTACGGGGTCGTGAGACGCATCGGGACCATCAGCTGCTTGGCGGCAGCGTGGTCAATCATGCGGTCCACGATGTACTCGGCCCGTGATTCGCCCCGAGCTTCAATGAGATCGTCGAGCGATTCGATCCATTCGTTTGTCTCGTCCGGATCCTTATCGATCACGCCGTGCTGTGCCACAGGGGACCTTTCGTCGGGGCGCGGAGGTTGCGCGCCGTTTTCCGTGAGGTGCGGGGCTGTGAAGCCGCTTACCTCACCATTCTTGTCACATCCCAGACCAATGTCACGCCAGGGTCCCGGGTCTCCCGCGTGCGCACGTGCGGGTCTTTCCGTGATCAAACGCGCCGACATCCCGTTGCACCGTGCACCGCCAGGCCCGTACTGTGGGACGAACGAGCACGTAGCCGCGTGCTCACGGACGAAAGGGGCGCGCGACCGTGGCCACGAAAGAGGGCTCGGAGACCGTCGACACTTCGGTGGTGTCACGTCTGAGCTTGACCACAGGGATGGTCGTGCAAGAGTTCGGGTACGACGACGACGTCTGTGAGGCGTTGCGTGAGGCAATCGAAGACGCCACAGGTGAAGATCTCGTTGATGAGGACTTCGGCGACGTCACCGACGCCGCGATCGTCTGGTTCCGCGATGGGGACGACGACCTCGCCGACATGCTGGTTGACGTTCAGTCCCTCCTCGACACCGGTTACCAGGTGGTCTTGTTGACGCCCAAGGCAGGCCGTGAGGGCCATGTGCATCCGCGCGAAGTGGAGGAGGCGTCGTCCCTTGCGGGCCTGCACGCGACGTCCACATTCGTCGTCGACGGCACCTGGGCAGGCACTGTGCTCGTTGAGAAGGGGCGTTCCAAGTGACCCACCCCTTGGTGGGACAGGCGGCGCCTGATTTCACCTTGGTTGATCAGGACGGCATCTCGGTCACGCTTTCGGACCTGCGCGGCACAGAGACTCTCGTCGTCTTCGTGCCCTGGGCCTTCTCCCCGGTGTGCACCTACGAGATCGAGCAGCTTCGCGACGCCGATGACATCAATGAGTCAGCCGCCCGCGTGCTCATCATCAACTGCGACTCGACATTCGTGAACCAGGAGTGGGCGTACCAGAACAAGTTCGTTGGCACTCTGCTCAGCGACTTTTGGCCGCACGGCGAAGTGGCGCGCGCTTATGACGTCTTCGACGAGAAGACGGGCCGGGCGCGCCGCGGCACCTTCCACATCACCGCCGACGGCATCGTCGACTGGGTCCTCGAAACCCCCACGGGTGATGCGCGCGACCTGTCCGAGTACCGCAAGGTCCTCGGCTTGGTGTGACCCGTCACCCCAGCCCCGCGTTTTGCGGAACAATGGGGCGCGGGCCCTTAGCTCAGTTGGTTAGAGCACTGCGTTTACACCGCAGGTGTCGTCGGTTCGAGTCCGGCAGGGCCCACCATGTCGCCTCGTGATCGGGCTCAACGCGCGGGCCGTGGTCCTGGAGTGCGCCGACTAGAATCGCTGCAGAAGGTCCACAAGCAGTCCACTATCGGGCGTGATCGCACGCGCCAGGGCTATCGCGAGGGAGCAATGACAAGCATCGCCGACGCCGTGACGTGGCTTGACGAGCGCTTCCCGCCTCACCTCGCAGAGGACTGGGACACCCCTGGGCTTGCGGTGGGAGACCCGAGCCGGCCCCTCGCTCACGTGATGTTCGCCGTGGACCCCACCCTTGATGTGGCCCGCGAGGCCGTCGCCGCTGGAGCGCAGCTCCTCGTCACCCACCATCCGCTCATGCTCCGCGGCGTCACGTCGGTTGCCGCGACAACCGCCGCAGGAGCCGTGGTGCACACGCTGATCGAAGGGGGCTGTGCCCTGCTGGCCGCGCACACGAATGCCGACGCTGCCCTGACGGGCACGAATGACGCGCTCGCCGCGGCACTTGGCATGACGATCGACGGGCCGTTGGTTCCTCACGCCGCGAACCCGAGCGTCGGCTCGGGGCGTATCGGCACGGTTCCGTCGCAGACACTTGCGGAGTTGGCCGCGCTCGTCGCGCGCGTTCTGCCTCCCACGGCAGGGGGCGTTGTGTACGCGGGCGAGCCGGACGGCGCCGTGGAGCGGGTCGCCATCGTCGGTGGCTCCGGTGGCTCGTACATCGACGATGCCGTGGCTGCAGGCGTCGATGTCTTCGTCACGGCCGACATGCGTCACCACCCCGCATCTGACGCGCGCGAAGCCGCCCGCCAGCGTGGCGGGAAGCCGTATCTCATCAACGTGTCACATGCAGCGTCGGAATCGCTGTGGCTCGCAGCCACGGCCGCCGACCTGGCAGCAGACCTCGGGGTCACCGCAACGGTGAGTACCCTGAACACAGACCCGTGGACCGGCCATGTGCCGTCCGCACACTAGAGGAGAGCAACGTGGCCCAGGCCCCCGCGGCGGACCAGGTGAGACTGCTCACCGTCCAAGACCTTGACACTCGCGTCCAGCAGGCGCGTCACCGCCTTGAGACCCTTCCTGCGCGCAGCGAACTCGCAGCACTCGACGCGAAGGCGACTGAACTGCGCGCGGCTCGCATCGAGGCCGAGACCACGGTGAGCGACATCAAGCGCGAGGTGACGAAGGCGGAGGATGACGTCCAGGCGGTGCGTGCACGCGCCGAGCGCGACAACGCCCGCTTGCTGAGCGGGGGGATGACTCCGCGCGAGTTGCAGGGTCTTCAAAGCGAGCTCGAGGTGCTTGCGAAGCGGCAGGCGGACCTTGAAGAGGTTGAGCTTGACGCGATGCAGCGCCTTGAGGACGCAGAAGCGACACTCGCGAAGGTGAGCGAGGCACTTGTCGACGTGGATTCATCGCGCACCGAGGTGTCAACTCGCCTTGACGAGGAGTCCGCAGCGATCGAGGCAGAGGTGACCGAGCTGCTCGCCGAGCGTGCGGCCGTCGCTGACACGATCGATGTCGAGTTGATGAAGCTCTACGAGAAGCTTCGCACTCAGCACGGCGGGGTGGGCGCTGCCGCTTTGGTGCGAGGCGCGTGCGAGGGCTGCCACATGAGCCTCAACCCTGGCGACCTCTCCGCAATCGAGTCGCGCCCAGCGGATGCCGTTGTTCGCTGTGAAGAGTGCGGTCGCATCTTGGTGCGTGGAGCCGGTACGTAATGGTGGAGTCTCACCACGCTCAGGAAGACGACGCGACAGCTCCGCTCGTTCTCGATGACCCGAATGGTGAGAGCGCACAAGCGTCGTCGCCGCTGTTCAGGATGGGTGGGCAGGACCTCATCGAGCCGTTGACGCTCGTATTCGTGCGACACGGCGTGACCGACATGACGCTGACCCACGCACTGTCAGGCTCGGGTGTGCCGGGGCCTCCGCTCAACGCAGGCGGTCGCGTTCAGGCTGCCAAAGCGGCCGACGCGGTGTACAACATCGGGCGCCGCACGTGGGATCGGCTCGTGCCGGTCACTCGGGTGCTCGCCTCGCCGATGGTGCGCACTCAAGAGACGGGTGCCGCACTCGGCCGTCGCCTGGGTGTTCGTGTGGAGACCGAGGAGCGCTTGCGAGAGATCGACTTTGGCCAGTGGGAGGGTCTCACCGGCGAGGACGTGGCACGTCGAGAGGGCGACGCGATCCATCACTGGCGCCACGGGACCATCGCGGCACCGGGGGGAGAGTCGCTGCCACGCGTGGGCGAGCGCATTGATGCCGCAATGCGTGACCTGGCAGCTGAGCACGCACGGCTTGCTGCCGACGGTGACAACGTCGAACGCTCGTGGGCGTGTGTCTCACACGCCGTGGCCATCAAGTGCGCTGTCGGTGTGTCGATGCGCATGCACGTGGGTGCGTGGGGCGCGATCTGGCCACAACCGGCGTCGATCACCATTCTTCAGTTGCGTGTCACCCGCGATGGTGACATTGCTGAGCGCCACCTGCTGTGTGTGGGTGCCCCCACCGATTGACCCAAGGAGTGTTTCGATGACGAACGCCGCAACCGCGCTCGTGGTGTGGAAAGAGCCGCGAAAGGCATCGGTGTTGCGTGTGCTCGGCCGCGCCGCCGTCGGTGGAGCATGGCTTTTTGCCACGCGCGTCGTCGGCTGGGCGCCGCTGCGCTTCATCCTTCTCGCTTTCGCGGCGATCGCCTTCGTTCACGCGCTCCTCGCAGTCGCAAACCTCGTCCGCAACAAGGGAGTGCTGTTGCGCCTGCGTGACGACGGCACCCTTGAGTGGCCGCGCTCCATCCAGGAAGTGCTGCTCGGTCGCAAGACCGATCGCGTGGACGGCCCCGTCATCCAGGTGAAGACCGAGGCAGACCACCCGGGCATCTCCCGCGCTGATCCGCGCGTCACGTTGATCGGACCTGAGCTCAAGATCGGCTTCATGCCTCTGCACGGGACGAGCGTGGATGACTTCATCGCCCATGCGAACGACGTGCTCTCGCCACACCGCATCGCCTTCGAACGCGCTCCTGACCTTGTCCCGATGATTGAGCCTGAGGACGGGCGCGACGAGGCGGATGCCCCCGAGGACGTCGAAGAGGACTAGCCCGCGATGACGAGTGTCAGCTCGTGATCGCCGCCGCTGGCCTTGGCGAGCGAGACGTCGACGAGCGCGTCGCCCACGAGCGCGGCTGCAGCGTCGGCGACGTCCTGAGGAGTCTCGGGTGGCGTCTCGAGCGCCGTGAGATGTGCCGCGAGAACACCGCGGGTGTGCTTGGCCATGTGGCTGATGACGCTGCGGACGCCGTCCTTTTCTCGCATCACCCGAACCGTGACCCATGGTGCATCGCGTGGAGTCCACACCGACGCATATGCCGAAGAGCGGCAATCGACAACCACCCTGTCCTGAGCAAGCGGGTCGAGCGCTTCAGCCAGCCGTGGCTTCCAGAACGACGCCAACGAGCCGAGGCGGGGCATTCGCGTCGACATCGACAGGCGATATGCCGGAATGATGTCGGTGGGCGACACGGCACCCCACAGTGCCGAGATGATCCGTACGCGCTGGGCCGCGCGCACGAGCATCGGTTGCGGCCACGCGGCCATCCGCGCGGCGTCGTAGAGGACGCCGGTGTAGACGGTTGCGGCGCGGGCGGCGGGATTGGTCCACAGCGTCGTGTTGCGTTCGACTTCCGGGCGCAAGGACATGCCGACGCCAAGGGTGGTGAGTGCGGAACGGGTAGCGCTGACGCGGGCGAGAGCGTCGCCTACCCGGCGGCGACCGTCCGAGAGTTCGGGATGGGTGAGATCCGCGAGCGTCACCGGAGCGCCGGCGGCTGGTGCCGACTTCGACTCTGAAGGCGGGAGCAGGATCAGCATGGTTTCCAGGGTAGTCACTGCCCAGGAATGGTCCGACGCTCGGCGTAGGGGAGCTCGTGCGGGTACCCTGAGCAAGCGGATGAGGTGGCCAGGCGGTCGCGTTGTCGGGTGACCGGCACCGAGGAACGTCCGGGCTCCACAGGGCAGGGTGGTGGCTAACGGCCACCCACGGCGACGTGCGGGACAGTGCCACAGAAAGCAAACCGCCTCCGGCTTCGGCCGGCGGTAAGGGTGAAAGGGTGAGGTAAGAGCTCACCGCGCCGGTGGTGACACGCGGCGGCACGGTAAACCCCACCCGGAGCAAGGCCAGACAGGATGCGTGTGAGGGTAGCCCGCCCGAGCATCCGGGTAGGCCGCTTGAGCCGTGAGGCAACTCACGGCCTAGATGGATGGCCGCCCCTCGTGCTTCGGCACGAGCGACAGAACCCGGCGTATCGGCCACCTCATCCGCCTCACGCTCGGCCGCGTGTCACACCCCCGGCGGCGCGATCCGGTAGACGAGGCCCGCGGCGTCGTCCGTGACGTACAGCGCCCCATCGGGACCCGGAATGCCGGCGACGGCGCGCCCCCAGCGTGATCCGTCCTCAAACTGGAAGCCCGTCACGACCATCTGAAGCGGGCCGAGCGTTCCGGTGTCGTCATCCCACGCGGCAAAGGCGACATATGGCATACGTGGCGGCGTCCGGTTCCACGAGCCGTGTGCACCGATCAATGCCCCGTTGCCAAGACTCTGAGCCAGGGGCGTCTCTGCCGTGAACGCGAGGCCGAGCGGAGCTGAATGAGCGGGCATGCCGAGCTGCACGGGCGGAAGTGACTCGCAATCGAGTTGCGCGTGCGTGGCGTTGAACTCGGGGTCAGCCACATATGGCAGATTGCGGAGATCGTCGTGACCACGCGTGTCAGGAATGCAGAAGGGCCACCCGAGGTCGGTTCCAGGCACCACCCGCG
>CAZRHL010000096.1:0-6552 GCA_964600005.1 uncultured Demequinaceae bacterium | reverse complement strand
CGCTCATGCGCGAAGCCACCGGCGAGGAGCCGTTCATGTTCGGCCCGTCGATCGTGGGCTTTGGGCTCTACACCTACCGCTACCCCACGGGCCGCGAAGGCGACATGGTGCGTGTGGGATTCTCACCGCGCAAGGCCGCACTCACCATCTACGGCCTGCAGGATGACGCCGACGTTGCAGCTCGGTTGGACGAGTTGGGCCCCCATTCGGTGGGCGCGGGTTGTGTCTACATCAAGAGGCTGGACGCCATTGATGAGTCGGTGCTGCGCGAGCTCGTCGCCGCCGCGTGTGGACCGAAGCCTCATGAAATCTCCGCCACGTAACGCTCGCACCTAACCGCTCTAGGACGGTCCCAGCGCGGGACTTCAGTCCATTACAGGGTCCTAGGACGCACGCGTACCGTCGTAATAGATGTGCACACATCACTGAGCAAAGCGCCCAGGACTCTGTCCCGCGGTCCCCACCGCACCTAGGCGCCGACAACGACGTCGGAGGTTAGAAGTGACGGAGATGAGCGGCGAAGGCCGGATCAAGGTAACGGTCAACGACCGTGAAATGGATGTGGACGCGGGCACCAACATCCTGCAGTCCCTCCGGCAAGCGGGCGTGGACATCCCCTCGCTGTGCCACGACGTCCGGCTCAAGCGCTCCAACGGCAGCTGTGGGCTGTGCGTTGTCGAGGTGGGCGAGGAGACGCCGCGCGACGTGAAGGCGTGCGTCACGCCCATCACCGAGGGCATGGTCATCAACACGCACACCGACCGCCTTGAGGAGTACCGCAAGGTGCGGCTCGAGCAGCTGCTGTGTGACCACAACGCAGACTGCGTCGCACCGTGCGTGCAGACCTGCCCGGCCAACATCGACATTCAGACGTACCTCCAGCACGTCGCAGACGGCAACTACGAGGCCGCGATCCGTGTCATCAAGGACCGCAACCCGTTCCCCTCGGCGTGTGGCCGCGTGTGCCCCCACACCTGTGAGGACGCGTGCCGCCGCAACCTCGTGGACGAGCCCGTCGCGATCAACTACGTCAAGCGCTTCGCGGCTGACTGGGACATGGCCCGCAAGGAGCCCTGGCGCCCCATCGTTGCGCCGGCCACTGGCAAGCGAATCGCAGTGGTGGGCTCTGGCCCCGCTGGTCTGACCGCCGCCAACTACCTCGCCATTCAGGGGCACGGCGTCACGGTGTTCGAGAGCCAGCCCGAGCCCGGCGGCATGATGCGCTACGGCATCCCGGAGTACCGCCTGCCCAAGGCCACGCTCGACAAGGAGATCGACCTCATCGAGGCGCTCGGCGTCAACATCGTGTGCAACAAGGCGCTCGGCACTCACCTTCAACTTGAGGACCTCAAGCGCGACTTTGACGCGGTGTTCCTTGGCATCGGTTCGTGGCGCGCCACCCCGATGGGCATCGATGGCGACAACGTTGAGGGCGTTGAGCTTGGCATCGACTACCTCCGCCACGTCATCAAGGGCAACGACGCCTCGAACGAAGGCCTTGACGTGCTCGTCATCGGTGGTGGAAACACCGCGATCGACTGCGCACGCACAGCGCTGCGCAAGGGCGCGAAGTCGGTCAAGCTCGTCTACCGCCGCACGCGCGAAGAGATGCCGGCGATGGCGTTCGAGGTGGAGGAGGCTCTGCGCGAGAACGTCGAGATGGTGTTCCTCGCCGCCCCGCAGTCGATCACCGTCGACGCTGCCGGACGCAAGCAGCTTCACTGCATGCAGATGGAACTGGGTGAGCCCGACCGTTCCGGCCGACGCCGTCCTGTCCCGATCGAAGGCTCCAACTTTGTCATCGAGGCAGACCTCATCATCGGCGCGATCGGTCAGAACACGGACACGGGCTTCCTCTACAACGACCTTCCTGTGCGCCTCAACAAGTGGGGCGACGTCGACATCAATGGCTTCACGATGGCGACGAGCGAGGCAAAGATCTTTGCCGGTGGTGACTGCGTCACCGGTCCCGCCACGGTGATCCAGGCAATTGCCGCGGGCCGCCGTGCCGCGATCGCAATCGATGAGTACGTCACCAACGGCTACATCAAGCCAAGCCACGAGGACTACGCCTGCTCGCGCGGCACCCTCGAGGACATCCCGCAGGCCGAGTTCGACAACATCCCGCGCCTCGACCGCACCCACATGAACGAGCTCGACCTCGACGCTCGTCTCAACGGCTTCCCTGAGGTGGAGCTCGGTCTCACCGAGGAGCAGGTCCGCAAGGAGGCAGCCCGCTGCCTCACGTGCGGTTGCTCCGCTCAGAACCGTTGCCTCTTGCGCAATGAGGCGACGAGCCACCAGGTGGTCTTTGAGCCGACGCTGCACGTGCGTCCGCGCACACCCATCGTCCGCGACCACCCGTTCATCATTCGCGACCAGAACAAGTGCATCTCGTGTGGCCTGTGCGTCGCAGCATGCTCGGAGCTGATGGGCCCCGGCGTGCTTGCGTTCCAGTACCGGAACGGCCAACTCCAGGTGTGCACCTCCACGGGCGAACCGCTCAACATGACCGACTGCGTCTCCTGCGGACAGTGCGTGCGCGCATGCCCCACCGGCGCACTCGACTACGAGCGCGAGCGCGGCGACGTCTTCACTGCGATCAATGACCCGAGCAAGGTGGTCGTCGGCTTCGTGGCCCCCGCTGTCCGTGCACACGTGGCGAAGGAGTTCGGACTCACGCACGCCGAGGCGGCGCCGTTCATCGCCGGCATGATGCGCAAGATCGGCTTTGACAAGGTCTTCGACTTCGTCTTCGCCGCCGACCTCACGATCATGGAGGAGACGACCGAGCTCTTCGGCCGCCTCCAGGGCAACGGACCTCTCCCCCTCTACACGTCCTGCTGCCCCGGCTGGGTCAACTACGCCGAGCGTCGTTACCCCGGGATGATCCCCCACCTGTCCAGCTGCAAATCGCCGCAGCAGATGATGGGTGCCACGGTGAAGAACCACTTCGCCAAGCGCGAGGGCATCAGCCTCGACAACCTCTACACCGTGTCGATCGTGCCCTGCATGGCGAAGAAGGGGGAGGCCGCGCGCCCCGAGTTCGCCCCGAACGGCCTGCGCGACGTCGACGCTGTGCTCACCACCACCGAGTTCCTTGAGATGGCGCAGATGCTCCGCCTTGAGAAGGACGAGATCGAGCCGTCCGAGTTCGATGAGCCGTACAAGCAGGTCGCCGGTGCTGGCGTCCTGTTCGGCGCATCGGGTGGTGTCGCGGAGGCGGCAACTCGCATGGCGGTGGAGGCCCTCACCGGTGAGAACCTGCGTGAGCGACTTGATTTTGTGCCCGTTGACGGCTTCGAGGGCGTCAAGGTGGCCACGGTTGAGGCACCCGGACGGACGTTGCGCATCGCAGCGATCTCCGGTCTGGGCAACGCCGACGCCGTGATCCGCCGCCTGCTCGACGGAGACGACATGGGCTTTGACTTGGTTGAGATCATGGCGTGCCCCGGCGGCTGCATCAACGGCGCCGGACACCCCAAGCCTCAGCACCAAGGCGAGAGCCACATCCGCGAGATGGTGCTGTCGAACATCGATCACGAGGCAGCCGTGAGGGACTCCCAGCAGAACCCCGACATCCTCCGCTTGTACGACGACTTCTTCGGAGAGCCCAACTCGCACCTGGCTCACGAGCTTCTGCACACCTCGTACAAGCCGTTCCGCGGCGACGTACTCCCCATCACGGAGGTCCACAATGCCTAAGTCCCTGCTCAGCGACGCCCCACCGGCGAAGGGCCGCAACCTCGTTGCCGCCTTTGTCGCGCTGGCCGCGTTCGCGCTGACGGCGTGCGCGTCGGGAAGCGCCGCACCAGCGTCGGCCCCAGCGTCGTCCGCTGCACCCGAGCCGACGCCCGTGGTGACGCCCGCGCCTGACCCGGTGACGATGTCGATCGCCTCGATGAAGGGCCCCACGACGATGGGCCTCGTCGGGCTGATCGACGCAGTCGACAAGGGCACGGCGGGCGAGGACTACCAGGTGACGATGTACGGCGCGCCCGACGAGGTGGTTCCGCTCGTCGCCCAGGGCCAAGTCGATATCGCGCTCATCCCCGCGAACCTTGCGGCTGTTCTCTACAACAAGACGAAGGGCACCGACTCGGAGATCTCCGTGCTCGCGGTCAACACCCTTGGTGTGCTCAACATCGTCGAGAACGGTGAGACGATCGCGAGTCTTGAGGACCTGCGCGGTCGCACGATCTTCTCGACCGGAAAGGGCGCCTCACCCGAGTACGTCCTCAACTACCTCCTCGCCGCCTCCGGCATCACCCCCGGCGTCGATGTGACGATCGAGTACCTCTCGGAGCACACCGAGGTGATGGCACGCCTCACGCAGACGCCGGGCTCGGCTGGTCTGCTGCCGCAGCCGTTCGTCACGATCGGCCAGGCGAAGAACCCTGACCTGCGCGTGGCACTCGACCTCACGGAGGAGTGGAACGCCCTCTCGCCCGAGTCGCAGCTCATCACCGGTGTGGTCGTGGTGCGCAATGGGTTTGCAGCCGAGCACCCCGAGGCAGTCGCACAGTTCATGACGGAGTACGAGGCGTCCACTCAGTGGGTCAACGCAAACCCGGCCGACGCTGGTGTGCTGATCGCCAACGCGGGCATCGTGCCGGAAGCGGCTCTCGCTGCAAAGGCGATTCCGAACTGCTACATCACGTTCATTGCAGGTGCTGAGCTGAAGACCGCGCTCAGCGGATACTTGCAGGTGCTGTTCGATGCGGACCCCGCGTCGGTGGGCGGAAGTTTGCCGGGAGATGACTTCTACTACGCGGGATGAGCCAGGCGGGCGCACGCGGATCCGTGCGCTCGGGCTTGGCGCGCTCGCGGTCGCCTTCTGGCTCGCCGTTTGGCACGTAGCCGCTGCCATGGTGGGGCGAGATTTCTTGCTCGCCTCACCGTGGCAGGTGGTTGCCCGCCTCGTTGAGTTGGCGCCGACCCTTGAGTTCTGGCGCATCATCGGGTGGTCACTCGCGCGCATCGCCATCGGCTTTTCTGGCGCCGCCGTTGTGGGCGGGCTGCTTGCCGTGGGGGCCGCCGCCTCATCCGTGATCAAGGCGCTCATCGCACCGGCAATCTCTGCCATCCGGTCCGCGCCAGTGGTGAGCTTCATCATCCTGTTGCTCCTGTGGACCGACTCCTCACGGCTGCCCGTCTTCACCGCCTTCCTCATGGTGCTGCCCGTCATGTACGCGACTCTGTCCGAGGGCATCGCGCGCCGAGACAAAGCCCTGCTCGAGATGGCCGCCGTGTTCAACGTCGGCTGGCTGCGCCGCGTGTGGGCCGTGGATGTGCCCGCCGTTGCCCCGTACGCCGCAGCGGCAAGCCGCGCCGGTGTCGGCCTCGCGTGGAAGGCGGGCGTTGCCGCCGAGGTGATCGGCGTGGCAACCGGCTCGATCGGCGAGCAGATGTACATGGCGAAGGTGTTCCTCAACTCCGCCGACCTGTTCGCCTGGACCGTCGTCATCGTCACGTTGTCCGTGCTGTGCGAGCGTCTCGTGCTCCTTGCTCTGCGCCGTGTGCCGGGCGGCGACGCCGTGGGGGTGAAGCGATGACTGCCTCCGTCACCAGCCCCATCGTGGCCCTCGAGAACGTGGCCAAGCGCTTTGGCGAGCGCGAGGTGTTCTCTGGCTTCTCCGTTGCGCTCGCCCCAGGTGACGTGCTTGGCGTGACCGGGCCGAACGGTTCCGGCAAGACGACGCTGGCTCGCCTTCTCTTGGGGCTCGAGACGGCCGACGCTGGGGTTGCGCGGCGTGTGGACGGTGCGCGGTGTGCGGCAGTGTTCCAAGAGGATCGGCTCTGCATGCACCTGAGCGCGGTTGCGAATGTGAGGCTCGTGGTGGGGCGGCATCGTGGTGCGGAGGAAGAGCTGCGCGCCGTTGGCATCGCTGAGGATGACCTGCACCGGCCCGTGCGGGAACTGTCGGGTGGACAGCGTCGGCGCGTTGCGATCGCCCGGGCCCTCGCCGTTGGCGCCGACTTTGTGGTGCTCGACGAGCCGCTCACCGGCATCGATGTCGACTCGCAGGCTCGCCTCATCGAGCACATCCGCGAGCGCCTCGGCAACGCCGCCGCGCTCGTCATCACCCACGAGCCGGCGGCCTTGGCGCTCGCCACGCGGTCGCTCACGCTCCCCGCCTAACCCGCCACCTGCGCCCCCCGGCGCAAGAAGCTCCGAACCGCTGGCCGCCCTCCGAGAGGTTCTGAACCGCTCGCCGCCCTCCGAGAGATTCTGAACCGCTGGAAGCCGCGACACGCCGCCCATCGGCGGCGTGGGCGCGCGGGCGCGGCGGGGCGCGCCCGCGAGCGGGTGGCAACAGTTGGGAACCGCGCGAGCGGGTCAGGGCTCAGGGGGCGCGGCGGCCGTGCCCCTCCGGCAGCTGCCCTGAAACGGCCGGCACCGAACCCTCGAGATGGTCGAGGATGGCGGTGGCGGCTGCGGTACGCGGCGTCGTGGCGAGCGCGAGGTTTTCCTGGCGGCTCCGTTCGGAGAACATGGAGGCGAGCACGATCCCGTCCGGACCCAGCGCGAAGGCACGGGCAAGACGAAGC
>CAZRHL010000095.1:0-6564 GCA_964600005.1 uncultured Demequinaceae bacterium | reverse complement strand
CCGGCCGCATCCGCATACGCAAAGGCGGAGCGGCATCGGGGCTGCTGCGCGGCACGGGTCCTCACCTCAGGTGGGCGGGCACATCACCCGCGGGAACGTTGAGCCCGACAAGTATTACGCGACTGACGCGGTTCGTAAATCCAGCTGTGCGCGATTCACACTGGGTTCGGCGGCCACACGATGACGTAGCGGACAACTCCGTCGGCCGTGTCGGTGCGCTCGTTCTCCGCGAGCTCCGCCACAAATCCCTCGCGCCGCAAGAACCCGCGCGAACGCACATCCTCGCTTTCGACCACGGTGTGCAACAGCGAGGCGCCCGCCTGGCGAACGTGGTCGATTGCGCGCCGCAAGATTGTTTGGCCGATCCCCTTGCCCTGGACTGTGTTGAACACCTGCACAGTGATGAGCTCTGCGGCGCCTGCTTCATCGGGCTCGCGGACCGCTGCGATCCCTTGAATAGCTCCGTCGGCGCCTTCGTAGGCGAAGACGGTGAGTCGCTCGGCGTCGCGGGCAAAGAGCGTTTCCATCAGGTCGTGGAGCATGCGCGCCGAGTGGCGACCTTCGTCATCTGCCCGATGCGCGACCATCGCGGTGAAGAACTCGAGGATCGCACTTTCGTCGTTGGGCGACGCGATCCGAATCCCTCGTGCCATGCCGACAGCCTAGGGGTTAGCGCTCACCTTTCTAGCTAACGATTCTCAAATATGCGGAATGAACCGGTTCAGTGTTCGGTGGACGGTCGGCATCGTGCCTGATATCTCGCCGAACTCGCGATTCGCGGCACGAAAGGACCATACTCGTCCCATGAATACGCAAAGGATGTCCCTCATGACGTTGCCCGTCGATGACCTCGGGGCAGCGATCGATTTCTACGAACGTTCCTTGGGCTGGGACATCCGCGTGCGCTTTGGCGATGACATCGCCTTTGTCCAGATGAACGGCTTCGTGGCGGCGCTGTGGGCACGCAGCTCCTGGGCCGATGAGGGCCTCGATTTCGATCCCCCCGGCTACACGTCATTTGCGATCAACTTCTCGCGCCCGCCCGAGGTTGACGAGGTGGTCGAGCAGTGGGCGCAAGCCGGCGGCGAGATCGTCAAGCAACCCGGTCTCGCCTATTGGGGTGGCTACTCCGGTTACGTGCGCGACCCGTGGGGCAATCTCATCGAGCTCGCCGTCAACGACGCATTCGAAATCACGGAGGACGGTCTCACCGTCATGCGTCCGGACTGACGCATCCTGCAGCCCCGCCGCGCGTGGCACGATGAGCGCATGAGCGAGGCCGCCCTCATCCGCCCAGCCACTGCCGCCGACGCTGACGCCATTGCCGCGATTTACAACCACTATGTTCACCACAGCATCGTGACGTTTGAGACTGAACCCGTGACGGCCGTGGACATGGGCGCGCGTCTTGCCAGACTCGCCGAAGCGGGGCTGCCGTGGCTCGTGGCCGTCGAGCGTGGGGCCAACGACGCCGACGCCGTGGTCGGCTACGCCTACGCCGGCACCTTCAAGGAACGCCCCGCGTGGCGCCACTGCCTCGAAACGTCCGTCTATGTGGCCCACAAAGCGCATGGGCGCGGTCTCGGACGCGCGCTGTACCGCAAGCTCTTTGCGCGGCTCGCGACGCTCACTCCCGAGCAGTCACCGCATGCCCCCGTTCACACCCTCATCGCTGGAGTCGCGCTGCCGAATGTCGCCTCCGTTGCGCTGCACGAGGCGATGGGCATGGAGAAGGTAGGCGTGGTGCGAGAAGGCGGGCGCAAGTTCGACCAGTGGATCGATGTCGGATACTGGCAACTGGTGATGGCAAGGGAGGGCGAGTGAGCGATCTCGTTCACGCACACGACGCGTCAACCGCCGGGCCCCGGCAACGCCGCTTCGGCACGCGAGAGGTGATCGCGAGCATCGCCATTGCGGGCGTCTTCGCCGGGATCGCCGTTCCGCTCGCCATCGATCAGGCGAAGAATCGCATCGACGCTCAGGTGAAGGCCGACATCACGGCCGTTCACACCGCCATCTCGGAATGGGTGCTTGCGAACAACGTCGTCCCCACCCTCACCACCGACGGCACCGCGGTGCTTCTCAACGGTGTCGAGGTGGTGCAGGTTCACCCCGGCACCGAGGTGAGCGAGATAGCCGGACTCACCGCAACCACGTGGTGCATCACCGCATCGAACCCCGCGGGCAAGCACGCTGACCCGCCCGGCTACCGTTTCAAGGCTGAGGCGGAGAAGCCGGACACCGGAGAATGCTGAGCGACGCAGCGGAGGTACGCCTAAGCGTCGGCCAAAAGGCGACATACCGCCCGCTCAAGCCGCTGCTGCTCGCTGTCCTCAACGTCGGCCGGGAGCAGTGAATCGGCTTCGGGCACCGCACGCGATCCGATGACCGTCCCGTTCTCCCACAGGTCAATGACGCGCGGGTCTACGTAGGACGCACGCGCGACGGCCGGGGTATTGCCGAGTGCTGCCGCGACCGCTCTCATGGCGCCAGCGACCACGCGCGTCCGCGCCGTCTTCGATAGGGACGACGCCGGGGGCGAGTCGGCGAGGACCGCCGCGGCAATGACGGTGCCATGCCACGTGCGGAAGCTCTTGGCTGTCGCATCGGGGTGGACCCACTGCGACACGGCCGCGTTGATATCGGCACTCGTCACGTCGTGCCATCGTGCGGGGTTCTTTGACACCCGCCAGGCCATGAGGTCGTCGCGCGGGTCGCGCCGACGCTTCATTGTGCTGATCGCGCGCGCACAGCGGGCATCGGTGATGGTGATCTCCCGGGCGATGCCGCCCTTAGCCGTGTACGAGAAGGCCACGTCATCGCCGCGTACCACGGCGTGCTCCCGTTTGAGGGTGGCGAGCCCGTGAGTGCCGTTGTCTTGGGCATAGGTCTCCCCGCCGACGCGGAACAGCCCTTGGTCGAGCAGCCATACGCACAGGGCGCTCACATGCTCGTGGTCGAGGTCACCTCTGTCGAGAGCCGCATTGATGCGGGGTCTTGCTGAGGCGAGGGCCTGGGCAAACGTGAGCATCCCCGCGAACTTCGCGCGATCGCGGTGGGCGCGCCACTGCGCGTGATAGACGTACTGGCGCCGTCCCGCCGCATCGATCCCGGTCGCCTGGAGGTGACCGAAGGGGTCCGCACAGATCCACACATCGGTCCATGCCGGAGGGATGACGAGCGCGGCGATGCGTTCAAGGTCGTCGTTGTGAGCAGGCCGTCCTGCGGCGTCCACGTACGCGAAACCTCGGCCACGCTTCACACGGCGCAGCCCCTCCGCATCCGGGCGGGAGCGTCGCAGCCGCGCCATGGCGCAACGGTACGTCTCGAAATCTCCTTGGGACAAGCGGAACATCTGAGACCTGCGTTGCGTTTCGAAAAACACTGGAGGTGCATGATGAAGAAGGCAATTTCCCGCTGGGCAATCCTGGCGATCGCAGTTCCCGTCGCGGCATGGGCCCTCGGCGTCGCCGCCACCAAGGCCGAAGAGTCACGTGGGCACGACTCGAAGCTTGCCAAGGGCCTGCGCTTTGGGCGCGGTGCACTGAAGTCCGCATGAGCCACGTATTGTCGAACCAATAGTGTGGAGTGTCAGACCGCTCGGATAAGTTGAGCGGTACTGGAGGTGAGGGACATGACAACGGTGAAGATCTCTCAATCGACAATTGACGAGATGTTGGCAACTGCAGCGGAGTCGTACGGCTACACCTTTGACGAACTTCGCGACATGGCCGTCACCGGCACCCTGAATGAGCCCGAGTTGCGCGACTTGTGGCTCATATGGGCGGACGAGCCTCTGGCGTTGAGTACCCTCGGCTGACCGGCTCCGCTGTGCCCCATCCGCGCGCACAGGAGTTTGCGCAGGACCTGGAGTGCTTCCTCAATTCCGCCTTGCCTAACCCTGTTGAGTTCGCGCTTGTCGAGACGGAAACAAGCCTCAGGATCGGCCCACGCTCACCGAGCAATGCCGCGACCTCGTTTGGTCTCGTGCCTCTGGGTGACGGTGATTTGGCTCCGCTTCTCAAAGTCGAATACAAACTCGCCGATGACCCCTCAGGCGAGTATTGCCGAGTACTGACGTCAACCTTCGGTCTCTTTGTTCCTACTGAAACCAACGGACGACGCGGGTCATGGCCGGTGATACGCCTTGAGTTCGAGCGGACCCAAACCCCTCCTGCCCACGTCCATTTCCACACCGCTTCGCAAACATTGGGTTGGTTGTATGGCATCGCCGGTGGAGCGTATCGACCGCCGCAGGACCTTCATTTCCCGGTGGGATCCCAGCGGTTTCGACCCACGATTGAAGACTTTCTGCTGTTCCTCCATCGCGAGAGGCTGTTCCGGTCGTGGCGGAAGGACACCGATTGGAAGTCACAGGCGCGCAAGCGTCTCGACGAGTATGAGAGACGCCAAGCGATCGCTGTCGTCAAGCACTTCGCGCACGATGTCGCTGACGAGTTGCGCTCACTCGGATGGACAATCACGCCGCCGGGAGGCGCGTAGGTGTCTCAACTACTTCGGTCCTCACAACAACAACGGGGCGGCTCCCGCCTGGTCAGAGATGACCGGCGATGGGAGCCGCCCCGTTGTGCGTGTTGTCAGCGAACCGCCGTGGTGGCGTCGATGAGGTTCTTCAGGCTTGCGGTGGTTTCTGCGTAGCCGCGAGTCTTGAGGCCACAGTCAGGGTTCACCCACAGCTGCGTGCCAGGGATGGACTCCTTGGCCAACGTGAGCAGTTCGGTGATCTCCTCGGTGGAGGGCACGCGCGGGGAGTGAATGTCCCACACACCGGGGCCGATGCCCCGGGCAAAGCCGTGATCACGGATCGCCGGCAGCACCTCCATGCGCGAACGAGCCGCCTCGATTGAGGTGACGTCCGCATCGAGGCCATCGATTGCGTCGATGATCTCGCCGAACTCCGAGTAGCACAGGTGGGTATGCACCTGAGTGTCGTCACGCGCGCCCGCCGTGGCGAGCTTGAACGAGTTGACGGACCACTCGAGGTAGGCCGCCTTGTCGCGGTCCTTGAGGGGGAGGAGCTCGCGCAGAGCGGGCTCGTCCACTTGAATGATGCCGATGCCGGCCTCCTCGAGGTCAGCGATCTCCTCGCGGAGGGCGAGGGCCACCTGGTTGGCAGTGACACCAAGCGGCTGGTCATCGCGGACAAAGGACCACGCGAGGATCGTCACGGGACCGGTGAGCATGCCCTTGACCGGCTTCTCCGAAAGCGACTGCGCGTAGGCGGCCCACTTGACGGTCATCGGCTCAGGGCGGGCAACGTCCCCCCACAGGATCGAAGGGCGCGTGCAACGCGAGCCGTAGGACTGCACCCAGCCGTTGACGGTGACATCAAAGCCATCGAGCAGCTCGGCGAAGTACTGCACCATGTCGTTGCGCTCAGCTTCACCGTGGACGAGGACGTCGAGACCGAGCTCCTCCTGGAGCTTGATGACGGAAGCGATCTCCGCCTTCATCGCCTCTTCGTATCCGGCGTCGCTCAGTTGACCCTTTGCCCACGCGGCGCGAGCCTTGCGGATCTCCGGGGTCTGGGGGAACGAACCGATCGTCGTCGTCGCCAACTCGGGCAGCTCAAAACGGTTCGCCTGAGCGGCCGCACGGATCGCGTAGTCCGAACGAGCGAAGTCGGCGGGCTTGACGGCGTCGAGAGCCGCACGCACGTCCGCGCGGTTCGTGCCAGGGTGAGCCGCACGCGAGGCGAGGGCCTTCCGTGCAGACTCAAGAGCCTCAGCCACCGCATCCACACCGTCACGGCGCGCCGCCGCAAGCGTGACGACCTCGCCGATCTTCTCGTCGGCAAACGCCAACCAGGAGATCAGTTCCTCGCCCAAGTGCTCCTCACCCTTGAGGGTGTGAGGCACGTGGAACAGCGAGGTGGACGTCGACACTGCAACCTGCGCACCGAGCGCGGCCACCGCGTCAAGAGTGGCGAGCGCCTTGTCGAGGTCGGTGCGCCAGATGTTGTGGCCGTCGATGACCCCGGCCGCGATCGTGACGCCAGAGAGGTCAACACCCGTGGGGACGCCACCGCGGACGAGGTCGAGACCGATTGCCTCGATGGGTGCCGCGGCGAGCACCGGCAGAGCGTCGTCGAGCGAGCCCATCGGAGCCGCAACAAACAGCTGCGGGCGGTCCGCCTGGCCGCCGAGGAACTCGTAAGCGCGCTTGGCGTTCGCGAGCACGTCGGCACGGTCGGCGTGAATGTCAGCAACGAGCACCGGCTCGTCAATCTGCACCCACTCAGCACCGGCCGCCTTGAAGGCGGCGAGGAGCTCGGCGTACACCGGGAGCAGGTCGCCAAGGCGAGTGACCGGGTCAAAGCCTTCCGAAGCGTCGTCCGAGGCCTTCGCGAGGTAGAGGAACGTGAGAGGACCGGTGATGACGGGACGCGTGATGAAGCCCGCGTTCTTGCCCTCCACAAACTCGTCGACCCAGCGCGTCGAGGACAGCGCAAAGCTGGTCTCGGGGCCGATCTCCGGCACGAGGTAGTGGTAGTTCGAATCGGACCACTTCGTCATCTCGAGCGGTGCCTTGTCACCCTCACCG
>CAZRHL010000094.1:0-6740 GCA_964600005.1 uncultured Demequinaceae bacterium | reverse complement strand
GCTTGTCGTCGAGTTGGACGGCAAGAAATACCACTCCAGAGCCGACGCTGTGACGGCAGACAACGAGCGCTCTGTTGCGCTCGCCGCGGCTGGGTATCTCACGATCCGCTTCACCTGGAATGACATCGCGAAGCGGCCCGCATGGGTTCGCAAGCAGGTGCTTGCTGTGGCGGCAAGTCGGTCGGCCTCCCCGCCCTCCTAGAAGGCGCTGAGGGTCGATTTTGCGGCCGGATCGACCCTGAGTGCCTTCCAGGACGTGGGATGCGGTGGTGTGGGGTGGCGCAGGAGAGGTGACCGGCCAGCATCGCGCCAGATCGTGACCGGAGACGCACAAAGGGCCCGATGCCGGGAGGCGTCGGGCCCTTTGCCTACAGCTTCAGCAGTGTTATTCCTCGCCGTCGAGCCCGCCGTTAGGCGTGGTCTTGGCAACCTGCATGAGGAACTCAGCGTTGGTCTTGTTCTCCTTGAGCTTGCCAAGGAGGAGTTCCGCCGCCGCCTGCGTCTCGAGTCCGGTGAGCACGCGACGGAGCTTCCACATGACCTTGAGCTCTTCGGGGCTGACGAGGATCTCCTCGCGGCGCGTGCCGGACGCGTTGACATCGACTGCCGGGAAGATACGGCGGTCGGCAAGCTGGCGCGAGAGCTTGAGCTCCATGTTGCCGGTGCCCTTGAACTCTTCGAAGATCACCTCGTCCATCTTGGAGCCGGTCTCGACGAGCGCGGTGGCCAGGATGGTGAGCGAGCCGCCATTCTCAATGTTGCGGGCGGCACCGAAGAAGCGCTTGGGCGGGTACAGCGCCGACGAGTCCACACCACCGGAGAGGATACGGCCCGACGCAGGTGCGGCGAGGTTGTAGGCGCGGCCGAGGCGGGTGATGCCGTCGAGGAGGATGACGACGTCCTGGCCGAGTTCCACAAGACGCTTGGCACGCTCGATGGCGAGCTCAGCGACCTGCGTGTGGTCGACAGCGGGACGGTCGAAGGTCGAGGCGATGACCTCACCCTTGACGTTGCGCTGGAAGTCGGTGACCTCTTCAGGGCGCTCGTCGACGAGCACGATCATGAGGTGGACTTCGGGGTTGTTCGCAGTGATCGCATTGGCGATCGACTGCATGACGAGAGTCTTGCCGGCCTTGGGCGGCGACACGATGAGACCACGCTGGCCCTTGCCGATCGGCGCGACAAGGTCGATGACGCGGTTGGTGAGGTTGCGCGAGTCAGTCTCGAGGTGGAGGCGCGACTGCGGGTACAGCGGTGTCAGGTCACCGAACTCGGGACGTGCCTTCGCTTCCTCGACGCTCATGCCGTTCACCGTGTCGATGCGCGCAAGAGCGTTGAACTTCTGGCGCTGACCACGCTCGCCCGCGCGGGGCAGGCGTGCGGCGCCGGTGACAGCGTCACCCTTGCGCAGGCCGTACTTGCGGACCTGGTTCATCGACACATACACATCCGACTTGCCCGAGAGGTAGCCCGTGGTGCGGATGAAGGCGTAGTTGTCGAGCACGTCGACGATGCCGCCCACCGGGGTGAGCTCCTCGTCGTCGCTGACCTCATCGTCATCAACGTGATCGCTGCCGGTCGTCACGCCATCGCGCTCACGGCCACGGCCGCGCCCGCGGCCACGTCCCCGGCGACGGCGCCCGCTGCGGTCGTCGTCGTCGTGTCCAGCGCCATTGCTGTTGTTCTGACGCTGCTGGCCGTTGTTCTTGCGCTCACCGTTCGAGCCGCCGTTTGAACCGCTGTTTGAACCGCCGTTGTCGTCGGCCTTGTCACCGGCGGCAGCGAGTGCGACGGCTTCCTTCGCGCGACGGGCACGCTCTGCGGCGGCCTCATCGGTGTCGCCTGCAGGAGCCTGAGCGGCGTCGGCCGGGGCAGCGCTCTTGTCGGGAGCGGGAGCCTTCGAAGCGTCGGCGCTGTCCGACGCGGGTGCGGGGGCGACCACAGTCGCGGAGGGCGTCGCGTCAGAGGCGGGCCGGGACGGCGCCACTCCCCCGTTGCTGATCGCCTCGACGAGGTCGCTCTTCTTCATTTTGCTGACGCCTGCCACGCCGAGCTCCGATGCAAGGGCCTGGAGCTGAGGAAGCTTCATGGCGCTGAGAGCCGCGCTTGTGTTGGCGGCCACGTTGGTGTCTGTCACGATTTCCCTTCCTCGCACGAGCCACTTTGGCTCCAGAGGTGCGAGTTATCCACGGGCGTCATGCGGATACGACGTCATACACGACGCGTGATTCGTGGAGTGCTGTCCGCCGGGGCGATACGCGCCTTCCGGGGGAAGCGGGTTCAGGTTAGCACCGCGAAACACCGTGCGCAAAGATGAAAACGGCCTAATCTCTAAATGGCTTCATCCACGGGTGCCGCGAACTGTGCCTCATACAGACGCGCATAGGCGCCGCCCGCGGCGAGCAGTTCCGCGTGATTGCCTTGTTCGACAATCGCGCCGTTCTCCATGACGAGGATGACATCAGCGTCCCGAATCGTGCTGAGGCGGTGAGCGATGACAAAGCTCGTCCGGTCCTTGCGCAGGCTCTCCATCGCGTGCTGCACGAGCAGCTCAGTCCGGGTGTCGACGGAGCTTGTCGCCTCGTCAAGAATGAGCACGCTCGGCTGCGCAACAAAGGCGCGGGCAATGGTGATGAGCTGGCGCTCTCCGGCCGACACGTTCGTCGCATCGTCATCGATCACCGTGTCGTAGCCATCCGGCAATGAATGGACAAAGCGGTCCACATAGGCAGCCGTGGCCGCTTCGAGGATCTGCTCCTCGGTCGCGCCCGGATTGCCGTATGCGATGTTGTCCCGGATCGTGCCGCCGAAGAGCCACGCATCCTGCAGCACCATGCCGGTCCGCGCGCGCAGGTCATGTCTCGTCATATGGGCAATGTCGACGCCGTCAAGGAGGATCCGCCCGCTGTCGAGCTCGTAGAAGCGCATGACGAGATTGACCAAGGTGGTCTTGCCAGCGCCGGTGGGGCCGACAATCGCGACCGTCTTGCCCGGCTCCACGGTGAGTGAGAGGTTCTCGATGAGCGGAGCGTCGGCCTCATAGGAGAAACTGACGTCCTCGAAGACGAGACGGCCGTGGAAGTCCTCGGGCGCAGCGGCTGGCTCGTGGTCCGGTGACTGGTCCTCGGCGTCGAGAAGTTCGAAGACGCGTTCGGCCGATGCGACACCGGATTGGAGAAGGTTCGCCATCGAGCCGAGCTGGCTGAGCGGCTGCTGGAACTGGCGCGCGTATTGGATGAAGGCCTGAACCATGCCGAGCGGGAGCTGACCGCTTGCGACCTTGAGGCCGCCGACCACGGCGATCACCACGTAGACAAGGTTCCCCACGAACATCGCCGAGGGCATGATGATGCCGGAGATGAACTGCGCGCCGAAGCTTGCCTCGTACAGTTCCTCATTCTTCGCATCGAACTCGGCCTGCACCTCGCGCTGGCGGCCAAAGACCTTGACAAGCGAATGACCGGTGTAGCCCTCTTCGATCTGGGCGTTCAGCTCACCCGTGTGGCGCCACTGCGCAATGAAGCGCGGTTGCGATCGCTTTGCCACCTGCATGACGATGACGAGGGTGAGCGGAATCGAGATGATCGCCACGAGCGCGAGTTGCCAGTCGATGTAGATCATCACCGCGAGCACACCGACAACAGTCAGCACCGAGTTGAAGAACTGGCTGAGGGTCTGCTGCATCGTGTGCATGAGGTTGTCGATGTCGTTGGTGACGCGCGACAGCACCTCACCGCGTGGATGACGGTCGAAGTAGCGCAGCGGGAGGCGGTGGATCTTCGCCTCGACGTCCTCCCGCAAGCGGTACATCGTGCGCTGGGTCACGCCGTTGAGGATGAACCCTTGAGCAAAGGCCAGCCCGGCCGAGGCGATGTAGATGATCGTGACGCCGATGAGGATGCGGTGAAGTCGATCAAAGTCGATCCCCTCCCCCGTGAGGAAGCCTTCGAAGATCGTGGTGGTCGCATCGCCGAGCACCTTCGGGCCCCACACCGCGAGGCCAACCGAGATCGCACCGATGACGAGCACCGCCGCGATGACAAGCACCTCGGGTCCAAGGAGCGAAATGAGCCGCCGGGTGGTCGCACGGAAGTTCTGCGCCTTCTGCACCGGCATGCCGGCCATGCCGCCCATGGGACCGTGGCCGCCGGGGCTACGCCCGGGGCCCGGGGCCGACGCTTTGTCCTGCTTGGTCATGCCGCCTCCTCCGCACGCAGCTGGGTAGAGACGATCTCTTGGTAGGTCTCCGAGGAGGCGAGCAGCTCGGCGTGGGTGCCGCGATCGATGATCCGTCCGTGCTCGATGACGAGGATCTGGTCGGCATCCATGATTGACGACACACGCTGGGCGACGACGATCACGGTTGCGTCGGCAACGGCCTTCTTGAGCGCTGCCCTGAGGCGCGAGTCCGTCGCGGTGTCGAGGGCCGAGAAGGAGTCGTCAAAGAGGAGGATCTGTGGCGAGCGCACGAGCGCCCTCGCGATCGAGAGGCGCTGGCGTTGGCCCCCGGAGACGGTGGTGCCGCCTTGCGCGACCGGAGTCTCGAGCCGGTGTGGCATGTCCTCGACAAAGTCGCGTGCCTGCGCGACGGTGAGAGCGGCCCACAGCTCCTCGTCTGTCGCATCGGCTTTGCCGTAACGGAGGGTCGAACCAATGGTGCCGGTGAAGAGATAGGGCCGCTGCGGCACGATGCCCATGACCGACCACAGCGTGTCGAGATCGAGCTCGCGCACATCGACGCCGCCCACGAGCACGTGGCCGCGTGTCGCGTCGTACAGGCGCGGGATGAGGCTGAGCAGGGTCGACTTGCCCGCTCCGGTCGAGCCGACGATCGCCGTCGTGGTGCCCGGCCGTGCGGTGAACGAGACGCTGTCAAGCACCGGCTCTTCGGCGCCCGGATAGGCGAAGGTGACATCGCGGAACTCGACGGTGCCGGGAGTGTCCATGTGGGTGACCGGGTTGACGGGCGGCACCACTGAGGTCGAGGTCTCGAGCACCTCCCCGATGCGATTGGCCGCAACAGTGGCGCGAGGCACCATGACGAAGAGGAACGTCGCCATCATCACGGAGATGAGGATCTGGATGAGGTAGGTGAGGAAGGCTGTCAGTGCTCCCACCTGGGTCTGGCCGGCTTCGACTCGATCGGCGCCGAGCCACAGCACGGCGACCGAGCCGACGTTCATCACGACCATGACGAAGGGGAACATGACGGCCATGAGGCGGCCGACCCTGAGAGCGGAGTCCGTCACATCCGCATTTGCCTTGGCAAACCGCGCACTCTCCTGGGGCTCACGCACGAAGGCCCGCACCACACGGATGCCCGCGAGCTGTTCGCGGAGCACGCGATTGACCTGGTCGATGCGCTCTTGCATGCGCTGGAAGTGAGGCACCATCCGGGTGATGACAGCGACAACGCCCACCAGGAGCACGGGGATCGCGATCACCATGATCCACGACAGCCCGATGTCCTGATGAAGCGCCATGATGACGCCACCGATCGCCATGAACGGAGTCGAGACCAGCAAGGTGGCGCCCATCAGCACAAGCATCTGCACCTGTTGGACATCGTTTGTCGAACGGGTGATGAGGGACGGGGCGCCAAAGCGCTGCACTTCAACCTCGGAGAAGGTCCCGACGCGGGCGAAGATCGTGGCGCGCAGGTCGCGACCGACGCGCATCGCCATCATCGCGCCAAAGTAGACAGCCGCAATCGCGCAAGCGGCCTGCACAAATGACAGCGCGAGCATGATCCCGCCCACGCGCCAGATGTGGCCGGTGTCGCCGGTGGCGACGCCGTTGTCGATGATGTCAGCGTTGAGCCCGGGCAGGTACAGATTGGCAATCGATTGTGCGAACTGAAAGATCACGACGCCGATCAAGAGCGCGCGATACGGCGCGATCGACCGCACCAGGAGTTTCCACAGCACTGCGTTCCCACTCACGTTCTGGTGCGCCACGGCGAGCCCTGCAGCTCGCGCATCCCCACGTTGGGGTGTGCAAGCGCGAAGCGCACCTCGACAGGCTAAGCCAGTTTTTCTGGGACCCGCAACAAGATCGTCGCGTCCTCGCGCATAGCGAAAAAGGACGACGCCCGGCTGGGCGTGAGCCGCTATGTGGCCAGGACGCCCGGCACCGGTCCCACCGTGTGGACGCAGCGCCAGGTGTCCTCACCGATGCCGTTCGCCCACTCAAGCTCACCCTCCACGAGCCCCGCGGCGGCGAGGTTGCGCCCGATGACGAGGACGGATGGCCCCGCTCCGGACACGACGGCAGCCAAGCCCTGGTCTCGCAAGTGCCCCATCATCGCGGCCGCCGACGTCATGACGGGTGCACGGTACGTCTGGTGAAGACGGTCTTCCGTTGCCGCGAAGAGTCGCTCGGGCGCGTGAGCAAGTGCCGCAACGAGGAGTGCCGCACGGCCGACGTTGAAGGCGGCATCGCGGTGAGGAACAGTCGCGGGCAACACTGCTCGCGCCTCGTCGGTTGCGAGCACGGCAGTGGGGATGAGCACGGCGGTCTCGAGACCTTCGGCGAGGGTGAGCGTCACCGCATGCGCACCGTCAACGTCCACCCATGCGGCCGTTGCGCCACCGAGAATCGCGGGCGCCGCGTTGTCCGGGTGACCCTCGAACTCGGTGGCGATGCGCAGCATCACCTCATCGCTCAGTGCCTCAGGCTCGTCGATGAGGCCGCGAACCGCGGCGATGCCCGCGACGACCGCCGCAGCCGAGGAGCCAAGT
>CAZRHL010000093.1:0-6922 GCA_964600005.1 uncultured Demequinaceae bacterium | reverse complement strand
TGACAGCCATGCGCCAGGGCAGGCCGTATGTCATCGCCAAGTGGGCGCAGACACTTGACGGGTTCATCGCGGCGACAGACGGCAGCAGCGTGTGGATCACCGGGGATGTGGCACGCAATCATGCCCATGTTGTTCGCTCTCACGTCGATGCACTGCTCGTCGGCACCGGCACGGTGGTCGCGGACGATCCCGAACTGAGCGCACGCCCTGCGGGACGGCTTGCGATGCATCAGCCGTTGCGCGTCGTCATGGGATTGCGCGAGACGCCGGGTGCGCGCGTCTGGCGTGACGACAACGCTGTCCACTTCGCCACCCATGAACCGGCCGACGTGCTCGATTCGCTGTGGGCGCGGGATGTGCGCACCGTCGTTGTCGAAGGCGGGGGAGAGGTCCTGTCAGCTTTCGTCAATAATGGACTTGTCAACGAAATCAATGTCTACATCGCTCCTGCGCTGCTGGGCGATGGCATTCGTGCGATCCACGGGCTCGGAATCACCACGATGGCGGGCGTGTTGAGAGCACGGAGAGTGGCCTCGACCGCTCTTGGGCCGGATACCCTGGTGGCGGCCCTCCTCGGGAAGGAATAACTGGTGTTCACCGGCATCGTCGAGTCGGTCGGAACGGTCACGGCCGTTGCCGATCACGGCGCGCAGTCTCAGATCTCCATCCAGTCGCCCGGCTTTGGCGATGACTTCGACTACGGCGAGTCGATCGCCGTCAACGGCGTGTGTCTGACGGTTGCGAAACACAGCGGTGACACATGGATCGCCGATGTGATGAAGGTGACGCGCGAGACATCCACCCTGGGTGCAGTGACACCCGGTACGCGTGTGAATCTCGAGCGCGCATTGCGGGCCGATGCGCGCCTTGGCGGGCATATCATGCAAGGCCACGTCGACGGAGTCGCGACTCTCGTGTCGCGGGACAGCCAGCCCGATTGGGACGACCTCACGTTCGACCTTCCTGAGCCCCTGCTCCGATACGTCGTCCTCAAGGGCTCGATCGCGCTCAACGGCGTCTCCCTCACAGTGGCGGCTCTCGACGGTAACAAGGCGACTGTGTCGCTCATCCCGACAACTCTCGCTGAGACCACTTTCGGAGCCATGGATGTGGGCGAGAAGGTCAACGTCGAGGTTGATGTCATCGCAAAGTACGTGGAGCGCATGGTTGCGGGACGGGCGTGACGATGGACCCCATTGCGCTTGTCGAACAAGCTCTCAAGGACCTTGCTGAGGGCAAGCCTGTGCTCGTGAGCGATAGCCGCGACCGTGAGAACGAAGCGGACTTCATCATGGCGGCGCAAACCGCCACGGTCGAGTGGGTGGCGTGGGGAATCCGCCATTCAAGTGGCTACCTGTGTGCACCAATGCCGAGTTCGAAGGCCGACGCTCTCAAGCTGCCGCTCATGGTGCCTCGGAGCCAGGATCCGCGTCGAACTGCGTACACGGTGTCCGTCGACGCCGCCACCGGTATCAGCACGGGCATCTCCGCAGCAGACCGGCATCGGACCATCGAACTGCTCGCGAAGCCTGATGCGTCCCCAGACGATTTCATCCGGCCCGGGCATGTATTGCCGTTGCGGGCTGTTGCAGGTGGTGTCCTTCATCGACCTGGACACACCGAGGCCGCCGTCGACCTTTGTCGTCTGGCTGGCCTTGAGCCAGTGGGCGTCATTGCGGAACTTGTCAACGACGACGGCACCATGATGCGTAGGGGCGATGCCACGTCTCTTGCCTCCAAGGAGGGGCTCACGCTCATGACCATCGCCGATCTCATCCACTACCGGCGCGCGAAGAATGACCTGCCGGACCCCGTGCAACCTCAACCGAATCGTGTCCTCATGGAAGGCGAGGCGCGCCTTCCCACCGCGTACGGAGAGTTCACGGTGCGCGGCTATCGAGATGCACGCACCGGAGACGAGCACGTCGCATTGATTCACGCGGGCCCCGCAGGCTCCACGCCGGTGGTCCGCGTTCACTCTGAATGCCTCACGGGCGACGCGTTCGGCTCTTTGCGCTGTGAGTGTGGACCGCAGCTGCACGCGGCAATGGAACGCGTCGCTCACGAAGGCGGGGCCGTCGTATACCTCCAAGGACACGAAGGCCGCGGCATCGGGATCCTTGCGAAGATCCAGGCGTACGCCTTGCAAGACCAGGGCCGCGACACCGTGGATGCGAACACTGATCTCGGTTTGCCAGTCGACCGCCGTGAGTACGGTGCTGCCGCAGCGATCCTTGAGGATCTGGGGCTCACCACCGTGCGGCTGATGACGAACAACCCCGCAAAGGTCGAGGGCCTGCGCGCCTCCGGCATTTCCGTCGAGGAGCGCCTGCCGCTTCACGTGGGACTGCACCCGGAGAATGAGGCGTACCGCCGCACCAAGGTGGAACGCATGGGACACCTGGTCGAGGAGGGCGAATGAGCGGCACTGGAGCACCCGAGATTTCGGTAGACGGGACGGGCATCACGGTTGATGTCGTCGCCGCGCAATGGCACACAGAGGTGATGGATGGCCTTGTGGGCGGCGCGTTGCGAGCGATTGAGAAGTCGGGAGCGACCGCACGGGTGGTGCGCGTGCCGGGGGCTTTCGAGTTGCCGGTGGTCGCTGAACGCCTCGCGCGCAGCGGTGCTGACGTCATCGTGTGCCTTGGCGTGGTCGTCAAGGGTGCGACACCGCATTTCGAGTACGTGTGCGACGCTGTCACCCGCGGTCTCACCGATGTGGCACGAACGCATGCGGTCCCTATTGGCTTTGGTGTGCTGACCACTGACAATGACGAGCAAGCGCTCGAGCGTGCAGGACTGCCGACCTCACGTGAAGACAAGGGTGCCGAGGCGGTTGAGGCCGCGCTGGCGACGTATGCAGTTCTCAAGGGAATCGACGCGCGTTAGAACGCCTGACGCCCCGCGCGGCCCACTAGGCTGGCCGCGTGACATCTTTCAATGACCTGTACGACCTGCTGTCCGAGCGTGCCGCTACCCGTCCTGAGAACTCCGGTACGGTCCGATTGCTTGACGCAGGAGTGCATGCGATCGGAAAGAAGCTCGTGGAGGAGGCTGCCGAGGCGTGGATGGCGGCCGAGTATCAGAACAACGAAGAGTGCGCCGAGGAGATCTCGCAACTGCTCTATCACGCCCAAGTGTTGATGGTCGCAAAAGGCATCACGCTTGCTGATGTCGAAAAGTACTTGTGAGGCGCTGTGCTGCGTATTGCCGTTCCGAATAAGGGTTCGCTGTCCGAACCTGCCATCCAACTGCTGACAGAGGCCGGTTACAAGCAACGCCGTGATCCGCGCGAACTTGTCCTCACGGACGCGCGTAACGACGTCGAGTTCTTTTTTCTGCGCCCCCGCGACGTCGCGGTGTACGTCGGTTCGGGCACCGTCCAGGCGGGTATCACGGGTCGCGATCTGCTACTCGACTCCGGCGCGGCGGCCACCGAGGTGCTTGAACTCGGTTTCGGCGGGTCGACCTTCCGCTACGCGGCGCCTGGATCTCAGATCACCTCGATTGAGCAGCTCGCTGGCAAGCGCGTCGCCACCTCGTACGAGCACCTCGTCGATGCCCACCTGCGATCCTTTGGCATCGAGGCTGACGTGGTGCGTCTCGATGGCGCTGTCGAGTCGTCAGTTCGCCTTGGCGTCGCCGACGCTGTGGCGGACGTCGTCTCGACAGGTTCCACGTTGCGGGCGGCGGGCCTCGAAGTGTTCGGTGAGCCTCTCCTGAAGTCCGAAGCAATCCTCATCCGAGCCAACAGTGTGCCGGAGTCGACGGTCGCCGTGCTTGTCGCACGCCTCCGTGGCGTGCTGATGGCCCGCCAGTACGTGCTTGTCGACTACCACGTGCCCAATGACAAGCTCGAGGACGCTGTCGCGATCACCCCTGGTATCGAAGCTCCCACCATCAACCCGCTTCACCACTCGCAATGGCAGGCGGTGCGCGTGATGGTGCCTCGAATCGAGATGAACCACGTGATGGATGAGCTCTACGCAGTGGGAGCGCGGGCGATTCTCACCACTGAACTGCTCGCTGTGAGGGTGTAGATGGCAGTCGATCCGGCCGAGCGCCTGCTCAACCTGATCATCGCCCTCACGCACGCCCGGGTGCGAATGACTCGCGCCCAGATTCGCTCCTCGGTTGCTGGATACGCGCCGCCGACCCCCGGCCGTTCCGATGAAGAGGCCCGCCGTGAAGACGCCGCGTTCGAGCGCATGTTTGAACGCGACAAGGACGAACTGCGGCGCATCGGCATCCCTCTCAAGACAGTGGTGGACCCGACCCACGGTGATGAGATCGGCTACAAGATCGATGCCTCCGACGCAAAGATGCCCGATATCGAGTTCAACTCTGCGGAGATGGCGGCTCTCGCCCTTGCCAGCGAGTATTGGAGGGGCGCGACCCTTGGACCCGACGCGAACCAAGGCTTGACAAAGGTTGCGTCGACTGCGGGAGCCGCGCCTCGCACACCTCTCGGTCTCGGTGCCCGTGCCACGTCACTGTCAGACGCCACCGCCGTCATCGCGGAGGCGCGTGCTCGTCGACAGGCAGTGGAGTTCGAGTACACCTCCGAGTCGACTGGCCATGCCACGCGCACTGTCGAGCCCTGGCTTGTCCTTATTCGAGGCGGCGCGGACTACCTCGTCGGCTTTGATCGAGACAAGCAAGCGGCCCGCACTTTTCGACTCAGGCGCGTCCACGGTGACGTACGGGCGATCGGACCTGACAACTCCTACGAGATTCCTGACCCGATCCCACCTGCAGGATCATCGCCGGCGCCCGTGAAGGTGGGACGCATCGGTCTGAGACCTGAAGCCGGACACGCGCTGCGAGAACAGGGCACAGTCGTGGGCAGCGATGGCGACTGGGATGTCCTCGACGTCGAGTATCGCTACGCGGATCAGCTTCGCGATGCAGTGCTCGGGCTCGGTGGCCGTGCGCGCATTGTTGAGCCCGCCGATATCGCGGATCGAGTCATTGAGTTCGCCCAGGCCGCGCTCGACGCCGCCGCGGCCTCGCTAGGGGAGGAGCTCAATGGCTGAGAAGACACCTGCGCGCGTGACTCGCCTCCTCGGCATCGTCACCTATCTCGAACACCATGACGAGGCAACGATCCCTCAGCTCGCTCAGCACTTCGGCGTCAGCGAGGCACAGATCCGCAAAGATGTCGCGACCCTGTGGACGTCGGGCGCACCGGGTTACCTGCACGGAGACCTCATCGACTTCGACGCCGTGGCGTACGAAGACGACATCATTCGACTCACCGACTCGCAGGGAGTGAGTCAGGTTCGCCTCTCACCCCGTGAGGCAGTGGCGCTGATCGGCGCCTTGTCGACGGTTGCCGCCTCAGGAGTGGCTCCCGAGGCGTTCACCACCGCTCTCGACAAACTCGTCGCCGCGGTGGGGGACGGCGAAGCGGTGCGCTCGATTGCGCTGAGCAATCCCGATCCAGAGCTCGTCGCCACCCTGCGCAGCGCGCTTGAAGACGGAGTTGTCGTCGACCTCGTCTACGTCGACGCGAGCGATCGCCTCACGGAACGCACGATCGAACCGCATCGGCTCGTCGTGATCGACGGCCTCACGTACGTCGAGTGCTGGTGCAGACGGGCACAGGATTACCGCACCTTGCGTCTTGACCGCATTCGTTCAGCCACACGAGGCGCCGACGCTGTGACAACGCAGCCGGACACGACGGGCGGTTTCTCTCTCGTGCCACAGTTCGAGGCGGCCATCACTGCGGCACGGCCCGCCCGGTGGCTCCTTGACACATTCCCCGGCGTACGCGTCGACGATGACGGCGACACTGTGACCGCGCGCTTCGGTGTCGCAGATGCTCGCGTGATTGCGGGGCAGCTGCTCATGATCGGTCCTCATGTGCGGACTATCAAGCCTGTTGAGCTTGCTCGCCAGGTTGCGTTGCAGGCGCGAGCTGTGTTGGACGCGCAGGCCTAGACTTGGGTGACCTACCCGGGAGGAGACGTTCGTCATGAAGCCGTGGCACATCGTCGTTGTGCTGATCGTCGTGCTTGTGCTCTTCGGCGCACCCAAGCTGCCTGAGTTTGCACGCAACCTCGGCAAGTCGTTGCGGATCCTTAAGGAGGAGACGAAGTCGCTGACGTCGGATGACTCCGATGAGAAGACGTCGACCGACGATGAGCGCAAGGACTCGTAGGCGCGCTCGCCGCGGGCACGACGTCCGCATGCCGCTGCGGGAGCATTTGGCGGAGCTGCGCAATCGCATCCTGCTTGTCCTCGCGGGCCTTGTCGTCGGCGCGATTGGCGGCTGGTTCCTCTTTGACCCCGCTTTCACCGCGCTCCAACAGCCTCTCATTGACATTGCCGAGCGGGACAATGCGCTCGTCACCGTCAACTTTGCTGGAGTGGCCTCCGCGCTCGACATGCGTTTCAAGGTGTCGCTATTTCTCGGACTGCTCATCAGCGCTCCGTGGTGGCTTTACCAGATCTGGGCCTTCATTGCGCCCGGACTGACAGGAAAGGAACGCCGCTACACCGTCGGCTTCCTCGCATCCTCAATCCCGCTCTTCTTGCTGGGGGTGGGCGCCGCATGGCTCCTGTTCCCTCAAGCCGTGACGATTCTCACCGACTTCCGGCCCGATGACACCACGCAGCTTCTCGACGCACAGCTCTACCTCACGTTCGCGATGCGTCTGCTGGTCGCGTTTGGTCTCGCCTTCGTCTTTCCCGTTGTGATGGTGGCCCTCACATGGCTTGGAATCGTCCCCAGCCGCGTGTGGCTGAAAGGCTGGCGTTGGGCGGTCCTCCTCATCTTCATCTTCACGGCGATCATGACGCCCACTCCCGACGGCATCATGATGACGATCATGGCGATCCCCATCATCGCCCTGTACTTTGGCGGCAGTGGCATCGGCGCCCTGGGCGTCCGGCGACGCGCAAAGGAGCGTGC
>CAZRHL010000092.1:0-6924 GCA_964600005.1 uncultured Demequinaceae bacterium | reverse complement strand
CGCCCTACTTCTTCTTTGCCGCAGGCTTGCGCGCAGCGGTGCGCCGCGCGGGCTTCTTCGCCGGGCCCTTTGCGCGCTTGTCTGCGAGGAGCTCGGCCGCCTTCTCCGGGGTGATCGACTCGAGCGTCTCGCCGCGCGGGATCGTCACATTGGTGACCCCGTCCGTCAGGTAGTCACCAAAGCGACCGGACTTCGCGACAATCGGCTTGCCGGAGACCGGGTCGTCACCGAACTCCTTGAGCGGCGGCGCCGCCTGGCGACCACGCCCACGCTTGGGCTCCGCGTAGATCGCGAGCGCCTCCTCAAGGGTGACGTCAAAGAGCTTGTCCTCGCTGTCGAGGGTGCGGGAGTCAGTGCCCTTCTTCAGATACGGGCCGTAACGGCCGTTCTGAGCGGTGATCTCCTCACCGTCGGGGGCGACACCCACCACCCGGGGCAGCGACATGAGGCGAAGCGCGTCCTCGAGGCTCACGGTCTCGAGCTGCATCGACTTGAACAACGACGCCGTGCGCGGCTTCGCCTTCGAACCGTCGGGAACGACTTCGGTCACGTACGGGCCAAAGCGTCCGGCCTTCGCAACAATCGTCAGCCCGGACTCCGGGTGCGTGCCGAGCTCGCGCTCGTCCCCGCCCTGGTTCGCGAACAGCTCCTCAGCGCGTTCGACAGTGAGCTCATCAGGAGCGAGATCCTCGGGCACCGACGCCCGCTGCGTCTCGCCGTCACGCTCTCGTTCGATGTACGGGCCGTATCGGCCGACGCGCAACGAGATGCCGTCACCCACCGGGAACGTGTTGACGGCCCGCGCATCGATGTCGCCAAGGTTGTCAACGAGGCGCTTGAGGCCCTCGCCCCGGCCGCTCGTCGCGCCTTCGTCACCGAAGTAGAACCGAGCCAGCCAGTCCGCGCGATCCACCTGACCCGACGCGATGCGGTCGAGATCCTCTTCCATGTCCGCGGTGAAGTCGTAGTCGATGAGCCAGTCGAAGTGCTGCTCCATGAGCCCGACGATCGAGAACGCGATCCACGTGGGGATGAGCGTTTGGTTGACCACCCGCACATATCCACGCGCCACGATGAGGTCCACCGTCGAGGCGTAGGTCGACGGGCGACCGAACTTCCTGTCCTCGAGCTCCTTGATCATCGAGCCCTGCGTGAATCGCGGCGGCGGGGTGGTCGAGTGCGTGACGGGCTCGAGCCCCTCCGCACCAACCGAGTGCCCTTCGTCAAGCCGCGGAAGACGGGCGTCCTTGTCGTCGGAGACCTTCGCCTCGTCGTCCTCGTACCGGCTCCGCTCTCGCGTCTCCTCGTACGCGGCCATGAAGCCAGGGGACGTGATGATGGTGCCGGAGGCGGAGAACTCAACCGCGTGGGAGTTCGCCGACGTTGCCCCGATGCGCACCGTGGACGTGGTGCCCACCGCGTCGGCCATCTGGGAGGCGACGGTGCGCTTCCAGATCAGCTCGTACAGGCGGAACTCGTCGCCGCGCAGCTCCGCCCGCACGGAGTCCGGCGTGCGGAAGGTGTCGCCAGCGGGACGAATCGCCTCGTGCGCCTCTTGAGCGTTCGAGTCCTTCGTTGCGTAGATGCGCGGCGATGCGGGCACCGATTCGTCCCCATAGAGCGAGATCGCCTGCTTGCGCGCAGCACGCACTGCCTCCGCCGAGAGCGTGGGCGAGTCGGTACGCATATAGGTGATGTAGCCGCGCTCGTACAGACCCTGCGCCACCCGCATCGAGTCGCGCGCACCGAGGCGGAGCTTGCGCGATGCCTCCTGGATCAGGGTGGACGTGATGAAGGGAGCAGCCGGCCGACGCTTGTACGGCTTGGACTCGACGCCCGTCACCGTGAAGCGAGAGTCGGCAAGACCCGCGGCGAGAGCTCCAGCCGCACCGGCGCTGAGATGCACCACCTTGGCCGTGTCTGCAGTGAGGGTCCCGCGGTCGTCAAAATCCTTGCCCGTGGCGACGCGCTTGCCGTCCACTTGGGTGAGCCGTGCGGTGAAGGAGCGGCCGGCGTCGGCGCCATCCTCCGCGGTGAAGGTCGCGGTGAGGTCCCAGTACTCCGCGGCCTGGAAAGCCATGCGCTCGCGCTCGCGATCGACGACCAGGCGCAGCGCGATCGACTGAACGCGACCCGCTGACAGGCCCGACGCCACCTTTCGCCACAGCACGGGCGAGACTTCGTAGCCGTAGAGGCGGTCGAGAACGCGGCGGGCTTCCTGTGCCTCGACAAGCTCCATGTCGACCTCGCGCGGCGACTGCATCGCGCGTTCGATTCCCTCGCGGGTGATCTCGTGGAAGGCGAGGCGCTTGACCGGCACCTTGGGCTTGAGGACCTCGAGAAGGTGCCACGCGATCGCCTCGCCTTCGCGGTCCTCATCTGTTGCGAGGTAGACCTCGGACGCGTCCTTGAGCTTTGCCTTGAGCTCGGCGACGACCTTCTTCTTCTCCGGGCTCACCACGTAGTACGGCTCGAAGCCGTTCTCGACGTCCACCGCGAACTTGCCGATGGAGCCTTCGCGCTTGCCTGCGGGAAGCTCGCTCGGCTGTGGCAGGTCACGGATGTGACCCACCGACGACACCACGTCATAGTCGGCACCCAAATAGCCGCCGATGGTGCGCGACTTCGTAGGAGACTCGACGATAACGAGTTTGCGGGGCATAACCACCTGGATTCCGTTCAGGTCCCGAGAGCCGGAACGGTCACAGAATACATACGCAGGTCAAGCGCACTGACCGAGGCCTGTGAATGTCACCGACGAATGCGTCACACCTGGCAGGCGCTCAGCACCCCTTTCGTTGTTACGGGCATTGCCTGAGACGATGGGGGCGTGACCCTCCCCGTGAACACCATTACCGCTGACTTGTCCAGGGCTGTCATCGCCGCGATGAATGAGGCGACGGACGCCGAGGTGATGCCCCGTTGGCGTGCTCTTGAGGCACACGATGTGCGCACCAAAGAGGCCGAATGGGACCTCGTGACCGACGCCGACGTCGAGGCCGAGCGCCGTCTCACCGTCTCCCTCCGTCAACTCGTCGACGTGCCGGTGGTGGGCGAAGAAGCAACCGCCGCGGACCCCGCACTGCTCGAGCTCGTGGGCGGCCCGGGGCCCGTATGGCTCGTCGATCCCGTCGATGGCACGCGCAATTTCGTCAACGGCAGCCAAGATTTCGGATGCATGGTCGCTCTTGTCGATGCGGGCCGCACCGTGGCCGCCTGGATCACCTACCCCGCTGTGGGCCGCGAGATGCACGGCGCGCGCGGCGTCGGCGCCTTTGTTGATGGCGAGCGGGTGACCGCGGCGGCGCCGCCTCATGCCGATGCCCTCCGCGGTGCTCTCGGCACCGCCTATTACGCGAGCGACGGGCAGGCGATGCTTGACCGTGCCGCCGCGCTTGGCCCAGTGCGCCCGATTCGTTTCTGCGCCGCGTGGGACTACCTCGACCTCGTTGTGGGAAACACAGACTTCGTCACCTTCTCGCGCACCATGCCGTGGGATCACGCCCCAGGGGCGTTGATCTGCGAAGAAGCCGGCCTCATGTCCCGGCGGCCCAGTGGCGCGGAGTACCTGCCTGGAGATGGCGGCACAGGGATTCTCACCGCGCACCCAAGCGTGTGGCAGCGCGTCGCTGACGTTCTCGCTCAGTAGGCGGCCGACGCTGCGGCTGGGCATTCGGCCGACGCTGGGGCGGGTTCGCTCGGCAACGGGTCAGGAACGCACAACGAGGCCGTCGAGGTCGGGGCCCATGACGTCGACGAGGCCGCGCCCACCGAGGGCGGCACGGAACTCGACCGAGGTTCCCTCTTTGGTGGCCTCTTGCAGGATCGGCATCGGCCCGCCAACTGCTCGGACGCGGTGAATGACCGACAGCACCGCCTCACGCGTGTGAGTGGTGGGGTCGACGGTCACCCGCACCTCAAGCGGCCCGCCCCATGCGATCGCGATGTCGAGTGACGCCCATGCCCGCGCCCCGGCCGAGTGCTTTCCGGTGATGTCGTGATAGCCCTCCGGCATTGCTTTGATATCGAGGGCAAGCCAGTCGACATCCTGGAGCGCGTCATGGAGGCGGGCGGGAAAGGCGCCGGCGGTGTGAAGGCCGATGCCGACGCCGAGCGACCTGGCCTCGCGCATGGCGGACACGAGCGCAAGCTGGCGCGTGGGCTCACCTCCCGAGAACACGACGGCATCGAGGAACTTCGCTTTGGCGCGGAGGTGAATCATCACGTCACGCCACGGCATGCGCCCAGGCACGTCACAGTCTTGGAGGTCGGGGACTTGGCAGTAGGTGCATGACCAGGGGCATCCCTGAGCGAGCACCTCGACGGCGCGTTTCCACGGCCACCCGGTCGTCCCCATCGGCTCGATTCGGGCGACAGCGAAGTCCGCGGCCGGCACCTCGCCGTCGCGGCCTACCGCCATCGCCACATGGGTCATCAAAGTCCCTCTCACGGGTCCGATTCGTTCCATCGTCGCCCGCTGTCGGCTGTGTGGCTCGGGACCTTGGTCGACGCGGGGTGAGAGGGGCCGGTCACTCGCCGGTTTGAGTGATGAATCCGTCGCGGGCGAGGTCTCGGACGGCGTCGGCGAGGCCGCTGTACATGCGGTCGGTCGGCACGTCGAGCAGGGCCGCGAGCGCCGCCGCGATCTGCGCACCCGTCAATTCACCATCGCAGGCGCCGACGAAGCCGGCGAGGGCCGTGTCGGCCTTGACGGAACGACCGAGTGCGCCGCCTTGTCGGAGCAGCACATGCTCGGGGTGCTCCGCACCGGGCCTCGCATAGGACTCCTGCGTCACGTCCGGCGCGACCACCCAGCGCTCGGCAAGCACCTCGGCGTCGCCATGCGCCTCCAGCCAGTCGTGCACGCGAATCGAGGCCGCGAGGTGCGGCCCAAGCGGCATCGGCACGGGCCCTTCGTGCTCTTCGAGGCGACGCAGCGTCGGCGTCCCTGTCGCGTGGCGAAGGGTGATGATGCCAAAGCCCACTGCCTCGACGTCTCGCGCATCGAAGTCGTCGAGGTAGGCGCCGTATGCCTCATCATGAAGCGCCCGGTCGCGTTCGGGAGTGATGCCAGCGTCGCGCAGCCATGTCTCGGCGTAAGCGGCGGCGTCGAGGACATCGCGCTGGATGATCCACGCGTCGAGTGGAAAGCCCGCCTCGGCTGAGGCATCGAGCCATTCCTCGAGCCGATGTGCCCACCCGTCCCCTCGCCGGATCTCCCAGTTGCCGAGCATCTGCGCGAAGCCGCCGGGGGTGAGGACAGCACCGACCGAGGTGATGAGAGAGCGAACGATGCCGTCGCCCGCCATGCCGCCGTCGCGGTATTCGAAGTGCGGAGCGTCGGGTGGCGTGATGACAAAGGGCGGGTTGGACACGACGAGGTCGAACACCTCCCCGGCGACCGGCTCGAGGAGCGAGCCCTCGCGCAGCTCCCACGCCGCTGGTGGTTCATTGAGCACCCGGTTGAACTCGGCGAAGGCGAGAGCGCGGAGCGAGACGTCGGTGGCGATGACCTCGCGCGCATGAAGGGACGCATGCAGCGCTTGGATGCCGGAGCCGGTGCCGAGGTCGAGCACTCGCTCAACGGGATCGCGCATCGACACCGATGCGAGGGTCGTGCTCGCACCGCCGATGCCGAGCACGTGATCGTCGGCCAGGCGCTCCCCCGTGACGGCCTCACCGAGGTCAGATGCGACCCACCACGTGACAAGGTCGTCACCATCTGCGGCCGCGTATGGCCTGAGATCAACACGCGCGCGCACCGCGTCGCCCGCACTCTCGCCAGCCGCTTCCACGAGGCCGCATTTCACAAGGCCTTCCACCCCGAGTGTGGGCGCGGCGAGGTTTGCCTCTGCGCGCGTGACGGTGTCACCCAGCATGAGCAGACGGGTGAGGAGCGCTGTCCGATCGTGTCGGGCCGCGCGAGCTGCGCGCAGCGCCGGCAGGAGGTGTTCGCGACCGAGTGCCGCGGTTGCGCGCTCCCCCACCACTTCGCCGACGCTGTCCACCGTCCACCCGGAGAGGTCGGCTCTGAGGGCGGCGGCGGCGGCCGCAGTCAGCTGAGGGGTGCGGGGAGGGTGTGACACGGCTTCAGGCTAGCGGCGGCCTCGACGGAACAGGGCGAGGGCGCGACATGACGAGAAAGGTGGCCGAGGGCGGTGCCCCCGGCCACCTCAACTCTCAAGAGGCACTCACCTCGTGAGCGTCAGGCTCGGCGGCGTTGGGATGCTCGGCCGCCTCCGCTTCGTCAGCCTCGTTCTCCACCCCGCCCGCGTGCGAACGGCGGGATGCCTGGGCCACCGCAAACACCGCGACCGCAGCCGCGATGAGCGCGATGCCCCACCGCAACCACGGGTTGGCGTCGTCACCATAAGAAAGCGTGACAATCGCAGGGGCGATGAGCAATGCGACAAGGTTCATCACCTTGAGGAGCGGGTTGATCGCCGGACCGGCGGTGTCCTTGAACGGGTCACCAATCGTGTCGCCAATCACCGTCGCCTCATGGGCCGGCGAGTTCTTGCCTCCATACTTGCCGTCCTCAATGATCTTCTTCGCGTTGTCCCACGATCCACCGGAGTTAGCGAGGAACACCGCCATCAATACGCCGGTGCCAATCGCGCCGGCCAAGAAGCCGGCCAACGCACCCACACCGAGAGAGAAGCCAATGAACACCGGCGCCATGGCGGCGAGCAGACCTGGCGTCGCGAGTTCGCGTAGCGAGTCACGCGTGCAGATGTCGACCACGCGGCCGTAGTCGGGCCGCTGCTCACCGGACATGATTCCCGGCATCTCACGGAACTGACGGCGCACTTCGAACACGATCGCGCCAGCGGCTCGGGTCACCGCATCGATCGCGAGGCCCGAGAACAAGAACACGGTGGCACCACCAGCGATGACACCGACGAGAGTCAACGGGTTGACCAC
>CAZRHL010000091.1:0-7021 GCA_964600005.1 uncultured Demequinaceae bacterium | reverse complement strand
TCGACGAGAACGGCAAGCAGGTCACGGTGACCATGGGCTCGTACGGCATCGGCGTGACGCGTGCCGTCGCGCTGCTCGCGGAGAACAACCACGACGAGCTTGGCCTCGCCTGGCCCGTCCATGTCGCCCCGTATCACGTCCACATCGTCGCGACGGGCAAGGACGACGCCGTCTTCCAGCACGCGGCATCGCTTGCGGCAGACATCGAAGCCGCAGGCATCGAGGTGCTCTACGACGACCGCCCCAAGGTCTCGCCCGGCGTGAAGTTCAAGGATGCCGAGCTTCTCGGAGGGCCCTACATCCTCGTCGTGGGCCGCGGCCTCGAGGAGGGCGTCGTCGAACTGCGCACGCGAGCGACCGGCGAGTCGGTGACGATCGCCGTTGACGACGCTGTGGCCGAGGTGACGAAGGTCGTGTCCGCCGCGCTGGCTCGGTAGGAGCGTCCGGCCTGGGACTTATGGCCTATCCTCGGGGCATGAATGCCGCGAGGGGGGCATGGGAGCCGTTGCTTGACGCAGTCCGGCGTTACCCATCTCCACATAACAGCCAGCCCATGCGCGTGAGAATCGTTGACGAGGCGCGCGCCGAGGTGTTTTACGACCTCGATCGCGGCCTGCCTGCGGAGAACTTTGGCATCCCGTTTGGCCACGTGTGCGCGGGAGTGTTCCTGGAATCCCTTGCCGTGGTGGCTGCTGCGGAGGGGTTTGGGGTGCGGGAAGAGCTTCACCTCAGCGAGATGGACTTTGACGCGGCGGACCGCCTGCACCCGATTGCCACGCTCACTCTGGTGCCGCAGCCCATCACGGAGACAGACACCGCCCGCCGCACCGCTTTTGACCAGCGCCGCACCAATCGGCGCCCCTACGATTCACGGCAAGTGCCCGACGCCGATCTTGGCGTGGTGCGTGCGATCGCCGCAGCAGGGGGCCAGGACTTCCGCTGGAACAATGATCCCGCCGTGGTGGCACAGATCATTCAGGTGAACCAAGAAACCCTGTTTGACGACCTCCGCAATGACGCCGTGCACGCCGAGATCCTCGAATGGTTGCGCTTTAGCGAACGCCATGCGCGCCGCGCAGGAGATGGCCTCAGCGCCCGGACCATGTTGATGCCCGGTCCAGCATTGAAGTTTGCGATGAGGAGCCGTGGGCTGTGGGACGCGCCGGTCATCGGCCGCCTCATGCGGTGGGTGTACGTGCGCACAATGCGCGGAGTTCGTCAGATCGCGTGGTTTGAGGGTCCCTTTGTGGCACCCAAGGATTTCCTCGAATCCGGGCGGGTGTTCATGCGCTCCTGGTTGGAGCTTGCTGCCAGGGGTGTTGCCCTGCATCCGTTGGGAACCGTCATCACCAACCCCCGATCCCATCAACGTTTTGTGCAGGCGGCGGGCATACAGGAAAGCGGCGATCGCATGGCCTGGATGTTGGTCCGCCTGGGGTATGCCCAAGAACCTCCTGCAGCGCATCGGCGCGGCCTCGATGAAATGGTGGTGCCGTGAGAGCACTCGTGAAGTACCCGTTGTTTGGCTTGCTTGCCATCATCGACTTTGTGGTGCGTCAAGTCACGCGGAAGGTGTTCACACACCGCCTCTTGTTGGGCCCGGGCATCGAGCCCTTGAGGTGGGGGCTTGGGCGAGCACGAGCCTGGCGCACGTTCCACAAGGCAGCCCGTCACGTGCCTGCGTATGGCGAGTTTCTGAAGGAAGCGGGCCACGGTCGCTCGCTGGTGCGTGGCCTGCAGCTTGGCGAGGCGCTTCGCCAGCTTCCCGAGATGGACAAGACGAGTTACATCAAGCGGTGGTCCATCACGGACCGCAGCGTTGGCGGACGCTTGCCGCGCCGAGGCGTGGTGGTCGATGAATCCTCCGGGTCATCGGGCATTCCCACCAGCTGGGTGCGCGGCCCAGACGAGCGTTTGGCCACGCGCCAGCTCTTGCAGTTTGGTTTTTGGCGCACCTCGCGCACGCTCACCAAGCAGCCCTTCATCTTGAACTGCTTTTCCCTTGGAGCGTGGGCGACAGGCATGAACGTGTCCGCGTCGCTCACCGATATCTCGATGATCAAGTCCATCGGCCCCGATCCGGACAAGGTCATTCAGACCATCCAAGAGTTCGGGCCGCATTACACGTACGTCATCACGGCGTACCCACCGTTTCTCAAAGCGCTCTTTGACGATGATCGTCTCGACTGGTCGCAGTACGACATCGTCACCGCGTTTGGCGGCGAGGGAATTAGTGAAAACATGCGCGCCCTCATCACCCAGCACGCCTACAGCGCGTACGGCTCGTACGGTGCGTCCGATCTTGAGATCAACATCGCGATTGAGACGGATTTTTCCATTGCCCTTCGCCAGGCCATCGCGAGCAAGCCGCGCCTTGCCGAGCGCCTCACCAAGAAGTCTGAGTACGGCGTGCTTCCCATGGTGTTCCAGTTCAACCCGTTCGATTACCTCATGGAAACCAACGACGAGGGCGAACTGCTCGTCACCATTACGCGCTCAACCAATATCAATCCCCGCATCCGCTACAACATCCACGATCGCGGCCACGTGTTGCGCATGAAGGAACTTGACGGGGTGCTTAAGGAGTTTGGGCTCACGCACTTGTCCAAACTCCGCATCACCGACTTGCCGCTCCTGTTCCTCTATGGCCGTTCTGATATGTCAGTGGACTTCAACGGCGCAGTGGTGGCCCCGGACACGGTGCGCGATGTGCTCTTTGGTGCGCCAGACCTCGCAGAGATCGTCGCCAACCACCGCCTCATTAGTTATGAGGACGGCGCTGGCAACCGCCAACTTCACATCGCCTTCCAGTTGTCAGAGGGCGCACCTGCGCGAGACGAGTTGGAGGTGGGCACACGCGTGTTTGCCGCATTGCGGGAATCGAACGGGGACTTCTCCAATGCGATCCGCACCGCGCCAGAAGGAACGTTGCCCACGTTCGCGCTCTATCCGTTCCGTGAGGGCCCCTTTGCCCAGGATGGACAAAAGCTCAAGAACGAGTACGTGTGGGTGCTCGACGTGGGCGAGATCGATCAATGGCACATACGTGAGGGCTACATGGCACCGCGTCAGCCGTGATGTCACAGGCTACCAACGAGCCGGCCTACGAGCCGGCCACCGTGAGGCCGGGAAGCGCGGTGAGCACGTCTTCACCGGCGCCCACCGCAAAGGCGGTCACGTACGCCGCATAGGCCGCATTGAGGAGCCAGTCACGATCAGCGCCGGTTGCGGTCACGGCGAGCGCCGCATATTGACGCGCAAAGTCTTGCTCAATGCCAACAAACAAAGCCTCGCGCGCGCTCGCGTCCGACAAGTCGACGTCGCGCAATTGGTACAGCGTGGTCCGCTCATCCGGTGCAGTGGTCGCGGCTTGCAGTGCATCAGAGCGCTCGCCGTGCGCACGTGAGCGACGCAGTGCCTCGTCACGTTCATGCGCGAACACCTGAGCGGCCGCAGTCTCGTAGACAAAGCGGGCGTGGTCGTGCATGAGCGCAAGTTCTGCGAGCCCAGCTGCGGAAAGCTGCGTGTCGAGAACAGGTGCAAAGCCTGCCTCGGACCGCGTGCCATCAGGAAGGGGCAGGGCCTCGCTCAGCCACTCGCCAGCGTCGGCGCCTCCGGTGGCGCCATCGCCGCCGTCCAGGATGTCGCCAGCGTCGACCGCTGGCATCTCCGGTGACTCCACGGCGAGCTCGTCCCACGCGCCCCGAAGTGCCCACGCAAGATCAATCGACGTCGCGATGGCGGCGAGATTGGCGTCGGAGGTCTGTGCTGCGATATCGCGGGCGGTCGTGCGCAAAGCCGCCACCGCGTCGGCGTAGGTCGGCGGGGGAGAGGGCGAGGGGTCGGGGGTGACCTCAGCGTCGGGATACGCGACGTAGACCCCGCCGAGCGCGTCAAGCTGGGCCGATGCGATCTCTGTCGCGGCGGGCCCAGCGCTGTCGCTGCGGGTTGCGGCCATCATCATGACGGTCTCGACCGCCGCCGCGAGTGCATCGCGCTCACGGGTGGTCTGATCCGCAACGGGAACGGGGCTTGGCTCGGTTTCCCAGCGCAGCCCGCAACCTGAGGCAGCGAGGAGCACACCGCATATGACGGTCGCCGTGATGAAGTGCTGTGTCCTCGTGCGACCCGCCATGGGCGATAGTCTCGCACGCCCCCGTGGGGGTCACTAGACTCGTCCCCAAACCCAAGTACACAAAGGGCGTGAGCACCACGCTGGGAGGCGACGGATGGACCTGAGCGACCGGATTGCCAACCTGGCGGCCCCTGCGACACAGGCGGCAGGCCTTGTGGTCGACGACGTGCGAGTCACCTCCTCCGGCTCCCGCACCCGCGTCCTCGTGACCGTCGACTTGCCTGAGGATGCCGTCGGATCAGCGGATCTCGATGCGATCGCAAAGGCGTCCCGTGGAATCGGTGAGGCTCTCGACGAGGCGGGCGTGCCGGAGGGCGCTTACGTCCTCGAAGTCTCGACGCCTGGTATTGACCGCCCGCTGACTGACCGCCACCACTTCAAGCGCGCTCGCACGCGTCTTGTCACGTTCGCGCTCACCGACGCGACCTCGCTGACTGCGCGCATCGTCGACGTGGACGACGCCGGGGTCCACGTGGAGCGCGACGGCGAGACGATGTTGCTTGAGTGGGACAGCATCGAGCGCGGCGAGATTCAGATTGAATTCAAGAAGGTTGAGGACTGAGCGGTATGGATATCGATCTCGCCGCGCTACGCGGGCTCGAGCGTGAGAAAGACATCCGCTTCGATTTGCTGATCGATGCGATTGAGCAGGCGCTCGTCAGCGCGTATCACAAGACCCCAGGCGCCCACCCGCATGCCCGTGCGCATGTGGACCGCGACACCGGTGCCGTCAGCATCTGGGCGCGCGAGGTGCTCGAGGATGAGGAGCTCGGTCCCGAGTTTGAGCACACCCCGCAAGACTTCGGCCGAATTGCCACGGCAACAGCCCGCCAGGTGATCGTTCAGCGCCTGCGCCAGGTGGGGGACGACGCCGTCCTTGGCCAGTACGCGGACAAGGAAGGCCAGCTTGTCTCGGGTGTCATTCAGCAAAGCTCCGATCCGCGCAACGTTCACGTTGACGTCGGTGATGTCGAGGCGCTCCTGCCCGGTCATGAGCAGGTGCCCACGGAGACGTACGAGCATGGTGAGCGCATCCGTGGCTTCGTGCTCAGCGTCTCTCGCGGCGCGAAGGGGCCATCGATCACGCTGTCGCGAACTCACCCCGGGCTTGTTCGTCGTCTCTTTGAGCTCGAAGTGCCGGAGATCGCCGACGGCACCGTCGAGATCATGTCATTGGCTCGCGAGGCCGGACACCGCTCCAAGATGGCGGTGCGCGCGACGGTGCCAGGCGTCAACGCCAAGGGCGCGTGCATCGGCCCGATGGGCGCACGTGTCCGTGCGGTCATGAGTGAGCTGCGTGGCGAGAAGATCGACATCGTCGATTGGGATGAGGATCCCGCCACCTTCGTGGGAAACGCGTTGTCGCCTTCGCGAGTGGTCTCTGTCGAGGTTGTTGACCTCGAAGCACGGGCCGCACGCGTCGTTGTGCCGGACTATCACCTGTCGCTCGCGATCGGCAAGGAAGGCCAGAACGCCCGCCTCGCCGCACGCCTCACCGGCTGGCGAATCGACATCCGCTCGGACGAGGCGCCCGACACGCCGGGTGCCGCCAACTGACCGGGAGCGCTAGACTGGTTCAGCCGAATGCCCAAAATGCTGCAGGCGCACGCCGCGCCGGCGATGAACCGGTGCGCACGTGTGTCGGTTGCCGCACCAAGGGCAATCGGTCGGTTCTCGTGCGAGTGGTGCTGATCGACGGCCGTGCCACGGTCGACGACACAGCGTCATTGCCTGGAAGGGGAGCGTGGCTCCATCCGGACGGGCATTGCCTCTCGCAAGCGATGAAACGCCGCGCCATCGGTCGTGCTCTCCGCGCGCCCGAAGCGGATGTGTCGGCCTTGGCCGCACACCCGGTGTGGCTCTCAGCGTGAGAACCGCAGCCCACCATCGACAGGACGGGATGAAAGCCCATGGCAATCCAATGAGTGCCTCGAAATGACTACCCACCGGTAACGATGGTTCGACCCTGCCTCGGTCGAACCGAGACAGGAGAATTGTGGCAAAGCCCCGCGTTCATGAGATCGCGAAGGAACTTGGAGTTTCTAGTAAAGACCTCATCACCAAGCTCAACGAGCTAGGTGAATACGTCAAGGGACCGTCTTCCACTCTGGAAGCGCCCGTTGTTCGCAAGGCCCGTGAGGCCTTCCCCGCCGCCTCAGCAGCCCCCAAGGCCGCGGCCAGCAAGCCTGCCGCCGCGAAGCCAGGCGCTGCCAAGCCCGGCGCACCCAAGCCCAAGGCGCCCGCACCGGCGCCTGCCGCAGAGGCAGCCGACGCTGCACCTGCAGATGTGACGCCCGCGCCGGCAGCCGCACCCGCTCCTGCCTCGGCGCCCGCAGCTGACGCTTCGCCGGCCCCCAAGGCGCCGTCGCCGTCTGACATGCCGCGCCCGCGCCCGCGTCCCGGTGGCAACAACCCGTTCCAGACCGCGCGTCCGGGTGCTCCGCGCCCGCGTCCCGGTGGCCCGGCCGGTGCTGGTGCCGGCGGCGCACGTCCCGGTGCTCCGGGCGGTGCGCGTCCGAGCCCCGGCGGTCGTCCGGGCAGCTTCGCGCCTCGCCCCGGTGGCGGCGCTCCCGGTGGCGGCCCTGGTGCACGTCCCGGATTCGGTGGCGGTGCCCCGGGCAGCCGTCCGGCTCCGGGCAGTCGCGGCCGCGGTGGAGGCACCGCTGGCGCCTTTGGTCGTCAAGGAGGCCGTCCCGCACGTGGACGCAAGTCAAAGCGGGCCAAGCGGCAAGAGTTCGAGCAGCAGCAAGCACCGTCGATCGGCGGCGTGCAGATTCCTCGCGGTGACGGCACCACGCCGATCCGCTTGCGCCGTGGTGCGACGCTGACCGACTTCGCCGAGAAGATTGATGTCAACCCCGCCTCGCTCGTCACGGTGCTGTTCCA
>CAZRHL010000090.1:0-7056 GCA_964600005.1 uncultured Demequinaceae bacterium | reverse complement strand
GTCCCCGAACACCGTCATCGCGACCGTGCGCGGGATCGGCGTCGCCGTCATGACGAGCGTGTGCGGGACGCGCTCTCCCCGGGCACGCAGCGCATCACGTTGCTCAACGCCAAAGCGGTGCTGCTCGTCGACCACGACAAGACCCAGATCGGCAAACTGCACCGTCTCGCTCAGCAGCGCGTGAGTGCCCACCACGATTCCTGCGGTTCCCGACGCCGCCTCAGCAAGTGCCTGGCGCCGGGCGGCGGTGCCCTGCGAGCCGGTGAGGAGCACCACGCGGGTCGCACCGTCCGCGCCACCGAGCATTCCCGCCTCCGCAAGCGGCCCGAGCAGCGCCCTCACCGTGCGCTCATGCTGCGCCGCGAGCACTTCGGTCGGTGCGAGCAGCGCCGCCTGACCCCCCGAGTCGACAACCCGGAGCATCGCGCGCAACGCGACCACCGTCTTGCCAGCGCCCACATCGCCTTGCAGGAGGCGCAACATCGGCGCGGGCTGTGACAGGTCCGCAAAGATCTCATCGCACACAGCGAGCTGACCGTCGGTGAGCGCGAACGGAAGCCGCGCATCGAAAGCCTCAAGAAGACCTCCGGCACGCCCCTGGCGCGGGGTCGCTGAATGCGAGGCCCGGTCGGCCCGCCTGCGCGCCAACGCCGTCTGGAGAACGAGCGCCTCCTCAAAGCGCAGCCGCTCCTGCGCCCTCCGCGCCGCCTCCTCATCGGCAGGCACATGGACGTCGCGCAACGCCTCAAGCAATGTTCCCCACCCGTGCTCCTCACGGACCGTCGCGGGAATCGGGTCCGGCACGTCGTCTTCCAACAACGGGTCGAGCACCGTGCGCACGGCCTTCGCGATGCGCCACGTGGGGGCCGACGCTGCGGCCGGGTAGATCGGGATCGGCCGGGAGGCCTCGATGACAGCCTCATCAGCGTCGGCCGCATCGACACCCACGATGAGGTAGTCCGGGTGGACAAGCTGACGACGCCCGCGATAGTCCCCCACCGTCCCCGTGAACAGACCCGTGCGACCGGCGCGCAGCTTGTCCTCATGCATGCGGAGCACACCCGCGCGCTTGGCGAAGAAGGTGAGTTGAAGCGTGTCCCGGCCGTCAGTGACGATCGCTTCGAGCATCGCGCCCCCACGTGAGCGCATCTGACGCACTGTCGTGGAACGCACCTCAGCCATGACGGTCACATGCTCGCCGATGTGGAGCTGCGAGATGTCGGTCAGTTCACCGGGCTTGCCGTAGCGACGCGGGTAATGCCGCAGGAGGTCCTCGACGGTGCGCAGGCCAAGCTTGTCAAGCGCATTGGCCGTTCGGGTACCCAGCAGACGCGACAGCGGCTGGCCGAGCGCGTCAGTCATGACTCCTCGACACCGATGAGGATTCCAGGCGAAACGTGGCCACCGCGATAGACGACGATGTCGGCGGCCGGGCACACCGCAGCCGCAGACAGGCGCACCGCGTCGACAACCGCCTCCGGGACGCCATCGGCGAGGACGAGCGTGATGACATCGACGTCTGGCGTCAGCAGGCGGTCGACGTCGTCGTCAAGAGAATCCGGGCTCGACGACGCCGTACGGCATGAGGCGACGGCGTCCTCCATGAGTGCGACGAGGTCCTCACCCGGAGTCGCCATCGACCCTGCGGCAACGGCGGCGATGACCTGCGCCTCATGATCGCTGGGAAGCACGGTGAGGCCCGCACGGGGCTTGCGCGCGGCAAGCTCCTCGGCAGCCGTGCGGAGCGGACCATTCCCCGCCGCGATGACCACACGCGCGCTCGTCGCGTCCCGCACCGCACGCCGCAGCTCCCGACGCTTCAACTGATGTGGGTCCGGGACCACAAGCACAATCGCGCCCGCATCGGCGAGGGGTGCCGCAAGGCCTGGGCAGGACGTAAGCGCGACGAGTCCGGTGTCTGTGTGAGCGGCGGTCGTGTGCGGACGCGTGGGGTGCCTGTCATGAGATTCGTCGTGCCCCACCCCCAGAGCACTGACGACGATCTGGTGCGCCTTCGCACGAATCCCCACCTCGACAGCGGCGTCCGGATCGTCCGTGTGGACATGCGCCTGGACGAGGCCCTGAGCACCCGTCACCGCAACGGAATCTCCGAGAGCGACGAGGTCATCGCGAACCCGATCGATGTCGCCACCCGCGGTCTCGGCCTGACGCACCACGAACATCACCTCATAGGCGCCGCCCTGCGGGACGTCCGCATGAGCTGCCGGCACCACCGCGACGCCCTGAGTCGACGGCGCAAGCTCCCATGCGACATCGTCAAGGTGATCGAGAGCGCCGGGGCCCCCGAGAGTCTCAGCAAGCATCTCAAGTTGCAGCAGCAGTCCGGCGGCGCCCGCATCGACGACGCGCGCCGCCTTCGCTGCAGGGAGCTCATCGGTGGTGGCCCGCAAGGCTGCGCGCGCCGCGACAACCGCGGCAACAGCCACCTCCGCGCGCCCTTCGTTGCGATCGGCCGCATCGCTCGCACCCGCAGCCGCCGCCTTCGCGACGGTGAGGATCGTCCCCGCCACCGGGTCGCCCACGGCCCTGTAGGCAGCGTCGGCCGCTTCGTTCATTGCGCGCGCGATGGCAGTGGCGCCGGCCGACGCGAGGCCCCCCTCCGCGTCCACACGCGACAAGAAGGCGCTGAGATATTGAGAGATGATGACGCCCGAGTTGCCGCGCGCCCCGAGCAGCGCGCCACGGGCGAAAGCCGCCACGACCTCGCGGTGCGTCGCCGTCGTCGGAAGCTTGGCAACCGCCCTGTTGCCCTCGCGCAAGGTGAGGTACATATTGGTGCCAGTGTCAGCGTCGGGCACAGGAAAGACGTTGATCGCGTCGAGCCGTTCACGAGCTCGCTTCACTGCGTGAGCGCCTGCCGACAGCCATCGGCGCAGCTCGTGCGGCTCAGCGGGCGTCATGAATCTCCAATGGTCAGCGGGCATGCGCGGCACAGCCTAGTTGGCAATGCGCCTTCTGTTCAGATACCCTAATGCGGTTGCCCGGACGCGGGCAGGACCGTGGCGCGACCCAATCAGGGACACCGCGCGAATACTTTGAGGAGATACATCGTGGCTGCCAACTGCGACGTCTGCGGCAAGGGCCCGTCCTTCGGGCACTCCATTTCGCACTCGCACCGCCTGAACAAGCGCCGCTGGAACCCGAACATCCAGCGTGTTCGCGCCGTTGTTGCGGGCACCCCCAAGCGCCTGAATGTGTGCACCTCGTGCCTCAAGGCTGGCAAGGTGACCCGCCGGGCATAAGTGCCTCACGCGTAAGACGGGCGTTCTCCCATGCGGAGGGCGCCCGTTTTGTTGTCCCTGAGTGCGCCCGCTGCGGCCCGAGCGGGCGAGGTGGGTGTGGGATGCGGGCGCGACTACGCCCCGAAGTGGTCCCAGCCCAACTCGCGTGGGATCTCGCCGTCGCAGCGTACTCCCTGGTATTCATCGGTGACGCGGCCAACGACGGCCCAGCCCTCCGGCACAGACTCAGCCCGCGCAAACGCCGCGAGCAGGTGGTGGTCTTCTCCCCCGGTGAGCGCCCAGCGCAACGCGTCGACACCTAGACGACCGGCCGCCGCAACGGCGGCACTATGGACCGGCACGAGCGACGAGTCGACGGCGATGCCCACCTCAGACGCCCGCGCGATCCGCGAGGCATCGCGCAGCAGACCGTCGGAGATGTCCATCATCGCGGTCGCGCCACGCAGTGCGGCTTCCAGCCCGGCGCCGATGCGCGGTTGCGGCCGGCGGAACAGCTCGACGGCACCCCCACCATCGCCCCCGCCCCCGCCGACGCCAGCGGCCAACAACGCGTAACCCGCAGCCGCCGCACCGAGCCGCCCTGACACGGCCACCACGTCACCCACACCAGCCTCGGCCCGTGTCACCGGTTCAATGCCGTGCGACTCCCCAATAGCCGTCACCGATATCGAGATCTCACGGGCGCCCGACAGGTCACCGCCCACCACACCCACACCATGAGGCGAGCAGGCGTCACGCAGGCCATCCGCCAGGTCGAGCACCCAGTCGACGTCGAGGTCCCCCGGCGCAGCCAGCGTGATCTGCAGCGCGATGGGCACGGCGCCCATCGCGTCGATGTCGGCGAGGTTCTGCACCGCTGCGCGCCAGCCGACGTCCGCACCGCTCGACCAATCACGTCGGAAGTGCCGGCCCTCGATGAGGACGTCCGACGACACGACGAGGTCCCCGTCAACGGCCAGCACAGCGGCGTCGTCACCTGGCCCGAGGAGCGTCGAATCAGAGGTGGGAAGGCGAGGCGCAAAGAGCGCTATGAGGGCGTCCTCGCCGATCTCGCCGATGGTGGTCACGCAGGCAAGACTAAGCGCATCCCCAGGTCAGGACAGCCTTAGGGTGGTGTCATGCCTCGATCCACCTGGGTGCGCCGCGTGCGAATGATTGTGCTTGCCGTCGCTGGCGCGGCCCTGCTCGCCGCCTGCTCGCAGCCCCTTGTGGTCGAGCCCGCGCCCTACGCCGGGGACCCTCGCTGTGCGGAGATCATGCTGGGCGTGCCCGACGTTGTGGGCGGCCTGGAGATGAGGCCCACCTCATCTCAGGCGACCACCGCGTACGGCGACACCGCCCCGATCATCGTGCGCTGCGGTGTGGAGCCGCCCGGCCCCTCAACCGACCGTTGCGACCTCATCGACGTTGACGGCATCGCCCAGGGCTGGCTGATCAGCGAAGAGGAAGACGTGTGGCGCGCAGTCGCCTTCGGTCGCACCCCTGCCGTTGAGGTTCAGATACCCAAGCTGCGGGCCGACCAAGCCGTTGGCGAGCTGCTCGGCTACTTCAATGCGTCCGCCGTGCGCGCCGATGTCAACGGACTTGAATGCCGTTAGCGAAGTCCAAGCGGGCGTGCCAGCGCCGCCTCGAGCAGCTCTTCGATGAGCTCGGGATAAGACAAGCCCCCCGACGCCCACATCCGTGGGTACATCGACGTGGGCGTGAAGCCGGGCATCGTGTTGACCTCATTGACGGTGACGGTGCCGTCGGGTCCGTAGAACACGTCGACCCGAGCGATGCCCTCCGCCGAGATCGCAGCGAAGGCTCGCCTCGCGATCTCCTGAATGCGGGCGGCGTCATCCGCCGGGATGTCCGCTGGGCAATCGAGCCGCACCGCAGAGTCATCAAAGTACTTCGACTCGAAGTCGTAGAACGCCTGCGAACCGACCGCGACGATCTCGCCCGGCGGGGACGTGCGCACCCCGTCGCGCGCGCCGAGGACCGCCGTCTCAATCTCGCGGCCCGCCACTGCTGACTCGACGAGCACCTTGGGGTCGTGCTCAATCGCGGCCGCAACGGCCGCCTCGAGCTGATCCCATGAGTCGACCCGCGAGATGCCCATCGACGATCCCGCACGCGCAGGCTTCACAAAGACGGGAAGGCCCAGCGCCTCGATCTGCGCGCGGTGCGCATCCACGGCCTCGCCCGCCGTCACCACCACATCCGCCGCCACGGGCAGGCCCGCCGCCCGGAACGCCATCTTCATGTACTGCTTGTCCATCCCCATCGCGGATGCGAGCACGCCGGCACCCACGTAGCGAATGTCGAGCAGCTCGAGGGCGCCCTGAATAGTGCCGTCCTCACCCCACGGCCCGTGCAACAGCGGGAACACGACGTCCACCTCGGCGAGAGGTTGAACGACGCCGTCCCGCACCACACGCCACGTGCGCTCCCCCGCCGTCTCGGGAAGCAAGACGCCCGACGCTGAAGGAACCACCCGCGGCATCGTTCCGTCGACGAAGGCCCAGGCGGCGGCGTCGTCATCCTGGAGCGTCCACGAACCGTCCTGGCCGATGCCGACGGCGACGACGTCCCACCGTTCGCGGTCGATCGCGCCGAGCACCCCACCCGCGGTGGTGCAGCTGACGGCGTGCTCAGACGAGCGCCCGCCAAAGAGCACCGCGACAGTGCGCCGCGCGCTCACGCGCCTTCAGCCTTTCTGGGGCGTGACAGCAGGGCACCCAACACGGCCTCCTTGGGATGTCCCTCGTGAAGCATCGCGACAACGGCGTCACATATCGGGACATCGACGTTGTTGTCACGGGCGAGAGCCTGGATCGATTGACACGTGGTGACGCCCTCTGCGGTGCCGCCCGTGCGCGCGATCGCGTCTTGAAGGCCCGCACCGGAACCGATGTGCGCGCCGAGCGTGTGGTTGCGCGACAGCGGCGAGGCGCAAGTGGCGATGAGGTCGCCCATGCCGGCCAGGCCAGAGAACGTGTCAGGACGCGCACCAAGCGCCAAGCCAAGGCGCGTGATCTCGGCAAGGCCACGCGTGATGACGGTGGCGGTCGTGTTGTGCCCGAAGCCCATTCCGCCTGCGATTCCAACTGCCACCGCGATGATGTTCTTGTAGGCGCCGCTCAGCTCCACGCCGAGCACGTCGGTGTTCGTGTACGGGCGGAAGTAGCCCGACGCCGTGGCTCGGGCGACGCGTTCGGCGACCTCTTGCGTGCTCGCGGCCACAACGGTGGCCGTCGGCTGCTTTGCCGCGATCTCTTTCGCGAGGTTGGGACCGGAGACGACGGCGACGCGGCCGCGCGGCACGCGCCACACCTCGGCAAGCACCTCGCTCATCCGCATGTGACTAGCCAGCTCGACGCCCTTCATCAGCGACACGATCGTCGCATCCGGTGAGATCGCGTCGACGAGCGGCTCGATGACGGCGCGCACCTTCTGCGACGGCAGCGCGACCGCGACAATCTCGGCATCCGCGAGCGCCTCATGCGCATCGGTGGTGCCGACCATCAGCTCAGGCAGGGTGATACCCGGCAGAAAGCGCTCGTTCGAGTGGCGCAGGGTCACTTCGCTCGCCACGGTGCCGTCGCGGCCCCACAGCGTGACATCGCAACCGGCGTCGGCAAGGACGGCGCCAAAGGTCGTCCCCCACGCACCCGAGCCGAGCACCGCCGTCTTCATGACGCGTCCTTCATTCGCATGTTGTAGCGCTCCGCAGGGGCCTTCTCGCCGCGCAGCTCTTCGACCATCGCCGTCAACGTGTCCATGATGCGCGTGCTTGCCTCCTTGACCG
>CAZRHL010000089.1:0-7384 GCA_964600005.1 uncultured Demequinaceae bacterium | reverse complement strand
CGTTGCGGATGAGGTGGGTCAGCGGATCCTTGATCGCCTCAAGCAGGCCGCGGTCGAGCTCGGTGTCCTGGCCGATCATTTCGAGGCGCACGTGACGACCAAGAGAAGTCGAGATGTCGCGGACCATGCGCGGCACCTTCGACCAGACGTGCTCGATGGGCTGCATGCGGGTCTTCATCACGCCCTGTTGCAGCTCAGTCGCGATGAGCGACAGACGCTGCGAGGCGCGCACGAGCGAGGCATCGCCAAGGTCGCCCGCGAGGCGGGTCATCGCGTTGCGCGCAAGCACCAGCTCGCCGACTTGACGCATGAGGGCGTCGAGCACGTCCACGTCCACGCGGATCGAGGATTCGGTGGCGGAGCGAACGGTCGACGGGGCATCCTCCACCTCTTCCGGCTCAACGGGCGCGCTCAACGTCGCTGACGGCATCGGTGCGGCGGCGATAGCGGGAGCGTCCTCGGCATCCTCGTTCCTCACCGGCATCGCGATCTTCTTCGCGGCAGTCGGCTTCTTCGCAGCCGACTTGGCCGTCGCGGGCTTCTTGGCCGCTGGCTTCTTCGCAGTGATCTTGCGCGTGGCGGGCTTCTTCGTCGCCGCAACAACCTGCGGCGTCTCGCTCACGGCCTCGTCTTCGGCGGTCGCGGCTGGGCCCTCCTCGGCCTCGGTTTCGGACGACGCTGTGGCCGACTCGATCGCAGGCGCCGCGTCTGCGGCCCCACCGGTCGGGTCATCGAGCACCGCTTGAATATCTGCCACCACGTCCTCGACCTGGTGGTCGCCCTCGGCGCCAGTCGCCTCGATGGTGCCGAGCACCTCGCGAACGGCGTCGACCATGCGCAGCAGCACGTCGGTGGTGCGCTGAGTCATGGGACGTTTGCCGTCGCGGAGCTCGGCCAGGAGGTTCTCGCCCACGTGGGTGAGGGACTCGAGGGTGCCAAAGGCCAAGAAGCCGCTGGTGCCCTTGATGGTATGAATGGTGCGGAAGACCGAACTCAGCAGGTCACGTGAACCAGGCTTGTCTTCGAGCGCCACGAGGTCGCGATCAAGCTGATCGAGGTTCTCGTAGCTTTCCACGACGAATTCGCGGACGATCTCGTCCATTCCGTCCATCGATACGCTCCCGTCACCAAGTGGGCGGCACTAGCCGCCTCGTCTGGCAACCAATCGGCTGGACAAGCCCGTACGTAAGCAGTCGGGAGGCGCCGGACCGTAACCTTGGTCACACCATCCGGCGAGGGCGGCTCCTAGGTGGTGGGAGCGTCGGCGTCCTTCTTGGGAGCGCGAGGTGCGAGACCGCGCAAGCGCTCAACAGCGCTGTCGTCAACGGCGGCGGCCGCGACATTCGTCTGCTCGACCGCTTCGAAGATCTCTGCGCGCGTCACGCGGATGTCGCGTGGAGCGTCAATGCCCACGCGAACGCCGTCGGAGCGGACATCGATGATCGTCACGACAATGTCTTTGCCGATGATGAGGCGCTCACCGACGCGTCGTGACAGGACCAGCATGTAGCGAGACTAACGCCCGCGCGGCCTCACATGCCAGGCGCCCCGTGAGATGGAGCGTGAAACGCCGCCTCTGCGGGGCTCAGTCCTCTGCCGCGATGCGCTCGCCGAGGAGCGCCGCCCACACGACGGACGCGGCGGGCAGTCCATCCATCCACGCGATCGGCAAAGAGGAGTCGAGCACGGCGGCAGGGGCCTGCGCCTCGACAAGGCCGATGGCCGCGATCGCATCCACACGAGTGTGCTTTGACAGCACCGCGATTCCGGGTTCGGTCACGGCGGCGCGCTTGGTCGCATCGACGACCACCCACACGGTGTCGGCAGCGAAGGCGGCGAGCATCGGCGCTGCCGCGGCGGCTCCGCGCCGTCCCGGCGTCATGCCGAAAGCGACAATGAGCGGTTCGCCGAGCTGGGCGGCCTTGTCGGCACGGCGGCGAGCGGCGCTCGCCTCTGACTCGGTGCGGATGCGGCGGCCGTGTCCGCGAATCGCCTCGATGTCGCCGGCAAGGGCGACCGCCTTCGCGGGCATGCCAAGCCATGCGGCCACCTGGGTTGCGACACTGACGGCCTCGTCGGCCGGTCCCGCGATGACCACGAGGTCGCCCGCCTCAGGACGGCGCACAGGCGGCACACCGAAGCCTGCGACCACATCGAGGAGCGGCACGTTCGCGTCGAGGTCCTCGAAGGCACGGGTGAAGCGGCGGGGCACACCAAGCGCGAGGAGGGCTGGCACGGTGCACCGGGTCGCGACGGCGCCAGCCACATCGGTGAAGACGCCCCAGCGGTTGAGCACGACGTCACCGTCGCCGCTCGGTGCATGCACCGCCGGCCGGGGCGCGGGGGGCGCCACCGGCGTGACCGGCTCTGGGGCCGACGCTTCCACCGGCTCGTCCGGCCCCTCGCCTGCCGAGGGCGCGCCGATGCGCGGCGTCGTCGACGGGGCAGCGGGGAAAGACGCCTTCACAAAGGAGCGGCCTCGGCTTTCGGTCTGGACACTTTCGGTCTGGACGCTCTCGGTTGCGACGGTCGCGCTTTCGGTGAGCTGGAGCACGAGCCTGTCGAACTCGGCCATGTCGGTCGACTCAGGCTTGGCGGCGAGAGCCTCGAGCGCTGCGGTCTCTGCCGCCGTGGCCGCTGGCGCCGTGATCGATTCCTTCGTCGCCACGTCAAGCGACTCGGCGCCGCTGACCGACGCAAGCATCGCCTCGCGGGCCGCACGAGCGTCGGCGATCTCCGCTGCGAGCGCGCGGTCGATCGCGTTTCCCCGCGACGTCTGCGCCTCGCGCTGGGTGGAAGCAGCCGGAGCGGCGGTCGGGGCGGAACCGGCGCCGGCCGCGATCGCCCCCGGCTCAGCGTCGGGCACTTCGAGAGTCAGCTCATAGTGCTCACGCGTGAAGAAGCCCATGAAGCCCCCGGTGCGCACCTTCTCAGCCCGCACCACCTTGACGCTCGAGCCGTACTCATCGCGCGCTCGCAACAGCAGCGCTTCGAGGTCTGGCCCCTCAAGCAGCAATTGCTGTGGCATCGCTCACCACTCCCACGGTCTCGACCTGAACGGGCGCGCAGGTCACCTCTGAATAGGACAGCACAGGCAGCTCTGGCAACGCCAGGGCCACCGTGCGACGCAGCGCGGGCCGCAAACCCGGTGCACATACCAATATCGGCTCATGTCCGGACATCTCAACCTCTTGGACGCGCATTCGCAGCATCGTGAGCACGCGCTCGATGCGATCTGGCTCGATGACGAGCTGTGTTCCGTCCTCACCGCCACGGCGCGATTCGATGAGCTGTTGCTCAAGCACGGGCTCAAGAGTGATGACGCGCAGGACGCCCTCGCGCACGTACGGCGCGGCCACGGCGGGCCCGAGTGCGCCGCGCGCCGCCTCGACCAGACCCTCCGGTTCAGTCGACACCTTGCCGCGCAACGTGAGGCCTTCAAAGATGCGGGGCAGGTCGCGGATCGACACCTTCTCGGAAAGCAGGCCCTGCAGAACGCGCTGCACCTCGCCAAGCGACAGGATGCTCGGGACGAGTTCGTCGACAACGGCGGGGTTCACTTGCTTGACGCCCTCGACAAGGACCCGCACATCCTCACGAGTGAGGAGGCGAGCGGCGTTGGAGCTGATGATCGAGCCCAAGTGAGTGACGAGCACCGAGACGCGGTCGACAACCGTGGCGCCTGCAAGTTCGGCCTGGGCGCGCATCTCGGTGGGAATCCACTTTCCACTGAGACCGAAGACGGGCTCGTGAACAGTCTCGCCTGGAAGCTGTTCGAGGTGGTCGCCCAGGGCGAGGAGGCGTCCCGACGGCGCTTCGCCGCGGCCCACCTCGACACCCGCGATCTTGACCACGTACGTCGAACGCGGCAGTTCAACAGAGTCGCGGGTGCGCACGGGCGGCACGACGAGGCCGAGATCCATCGCGACCTTGCGGCGCAGGCCGCGCACGCGGGCAAGGAGGTCTTGGTCGGTGCCCGCGCCAACGAGGTCGACCAGATCCGGCGCGAGCTGGATCTCGAGAGCATGCACCCGCATCTGCTCCATGAGAGCCTCGGGTGAATCGGGCAGCGGCGCACTCGCCTCCGCCTCGCGCTTCTCGATCTCCTGGCTGACGACCTCGGCCTTTTCGCGAGCGCCTGCACGCTGCGCCATGAAGAGCAGTCCCACACCCACGACGATGAACGGCACCTTCGGCAAACCCGGCACCAGTGCGAGGGCGAGGGCGGCGCTGCCGGCGATCATGAGGGCCGTGCGCGACTGGAACAGCTGCTCGCTCGCGGTGGTGCCCATGTCGGACGACGCCGTGGCACGGGTGACGATCAGACCGGTCGCGACCGACATGAGCAGGGCGGGGATCTGCGAGACAAGTCCGTCACCGATGGTGAGCATCGAGAAGCGCTCAATGGCTTCTGAGGTGCTCATGCCCATCTGCATCATGCCAACGCCGAAACCACCGAGCAGGTTGATGAGCGTGATGATGACGCCGGCGATCGCGTCGCCCTTGACGAACTTCGAACCACCATCCATTGCGCCGTAGAAGTCGGCTTCCGCGGCGATGTCGGCGCGGCGCTGGCGAGCCGTGTCCTCGTCGATGAGGCCCGCGTTGAGATCAGCATCGATTGCCATCTGCTTGCCAGGCATTGCATCCAAGGTGAATCGCGCACCCACCTCAGCCACACGGCCCGCACCGTTGGTGATGACCGCGAACTGGATGACGACGAGGATGAGGAAGATGACAAGACCGATGATGAGCGAGCCGCCCACCACAAAGTGACCGAAGGCGTCGATCACCTCACCGGCGTAGCCGTCGCGGAGCACAAGGCGGGTCGATGCGACATTGAGGCCCAATCGGAACAGGGTGAGCACGAGCACCATCGAGGGGAACACGGAGAAGTCGAGCGGGCGCTTCACGTACATCGCGGTCATCAGCACCACGAGCGACATCGTGATGTTGATGACGAGCAGGAAGTCGAGCATGGGTGCGGGCAACGGCACCACGAGCAAGAGGACAACGCCCACCACACCGACGGGGACGGCTAACCGGCTGATACGACCGCTCATGAGCGGACCTCCTTACGGCAAGCGCCACGCACGGCGCACTCCGGGGACGAGAGAAGAACGGAGACAGTCATGCGGCCACCGCCTCGGCATGAGGGTTGCGGTGCATGCCCGACGCGGCGCCACGACGCTTGAGCGCCATGACGAAGGCGAGCACGCGGGCAACCGCGTTGTACAGATGCGGCGGAATCTCTTGGCCGAGGTCGCACGCTGCGTGGATCGCGCGGGCGAGGGCGATGTCCTGCACCATCGGCACGCGCTTGTCGGCGGCGATCTTGCGGATCTTCGCGGCGATGTGGCCCTTGCCCTTGGCGATGACGCGAGGGGCGCCGGTGCCGGGCTCGTAACGCAAGGCAACGGCCACGTGTGTGGGGTTGACGAGCACGACGTCCGCATTGGTGACCTCTGCCATCATGCGGTTGCGGCTCATCTGGATCTGGCGCTGACGGATCTGGCCCTTGATGAGCGGGTCGCCTTCAGTGTTCTTGTGCTCGTCCTTGATCTCCTTCTTCGACATGCGCGTCTGCTTGCGGTTGCGCTTCATCACCACGAGCATGTCGGCGCCGGCGAGAGCAAGGCCCGCGATCACGGCCGTCTTGACGAGAGAGTTCACGCCGTTGATGCCGACCCCCATGATCGAGTCGACGGTGTGGGCGCCAGTTCCGAGCAGCACGGGGATGATGCCCTGCACCACCGTGTACAGGACGGCGCCGATCGCAGCTGCCTTAAGTGCTGCCTTCGCACCGTTCCACCAGGCCTGACCGCCGAAGACACGTTTGAAGCCGTTCTTGGGGTTGAACTGCTTGAAAGAGGGCTTCAGCTTCTTGGGCGAGAAGTGGATGCCGCCCTGAGCGGCACCGGCGACGATGCCCGCAAGCACAACGGCCCCGAACATCGGCGCCATGATGACGAAGATCGAGGCGAGCATCTCGCGCGCGACTTCCAGTGCGACGTACGGGTCAGGTGCGTCGGTGAACGCACGCAGCTTGATGAAGTGGTTGCGCAGCTGCGAGCTCGCCGTGCCGAGCACGAGCGGCAAGGTGAGGGTTGCCGAACCGACGACAACCCACGCCGACAGGTCCTGTGAGCGCTGAAGAGAGCCTTCCTTGCGCAACTCCTTCATGCGCTTGGGAGTGGCCTTCTCGGTCTTGTCACCGGAGTCGTTGCCGCTCATGAGCCCACCCCCATCACAATCTCGGCAGCGCGCTCAGTGAGCGTGCTGATGATGGCGGGAAGGGTGAGGAACGCAATCGAGCCCAGCGACAGCGTGATGAAGATCTTGAGCGGGAAGCCAAGCGCGAAGGCGTTGAGCGCCGGGGCGACGCGGGTGAGGAGGCCGAGACCGACGTCGGCGAGGAAGAGCACCACCATGAGCGGGCCAGCGATCTGCAGCGCGGCCAGCATGAGCTCGCCAAGGCCGTTCGTGAGGAAGTTCCCCATCGCGTCCATGTTGAGGCCCTTGTTGAGGGGCATCGCATCGAAGCTGCGAAACAGCCCGGCAAGGACGAGCTGATGGCCGTTCGATGCGAACAGCAAGGCGAGAGCGGCCATGTTGTAGAACTTGGCGAACGTGGCACCTTCGGTCTGGCTCATCGGGTCATAACCGGATGCGAGCTGGAAACCACCGAAGAGATCGATGAACGACCCTGCCGTCTGGACCGCGGCGAAGATCATCCGCACGAGGAAGCCCAGGCCCAGCCCGGCGACGGCCTGCAGGACGAGCGCGCCAAGAAACTGTCCGGTGCCGCCGACGAGCATCGCGCCGGGGACCATGTCCGAGGCCGCCTCCGCACGCGGACCGACAACGAGTCCGAGACCCATCGCAAGGCCCACCTTCACGGGACCGGGAAATGTGCGCAGGTGAAACGGGGGCGCCACAACAAGGAAGGCGACGAGCCGCACACTGGCGAGCATCGTCGTCTCCACAAGTCCCAAGTCAAAGGTGAAGTTCACGTCAGCCGCCTAGCAGTCCCGGCAAACGCTCGAACAGGCTGTTGGTGAAGGCGACCGCTTCCTCGATCATCCAGTGACCGGACACAAAGAGCGCAGCACCCACCGCAACCGCCTTGGGCACGAAGGACAGCGTCACTTCCTGAATCTGGGTGACCGACTGGAAGAGCGAGACACCGAAGCCCACCACGAGTGCGGTGATGAGCAAGGGAGCGGCAAGCTTGGCGGCAAGCATGAGCCCGTCGAAGCCAATGTCAAGAACGGCGGTCGTATCCATTACCCGTAACTTCCAATCAGCGCCGTGATGACAAGCGTCCATCCGTCGACAAGCACGAAGAGCAGGAGCTTGAAGGGAAGCGACACCATGACGGGCG
>CAZRHL010000088.1:7108-7415 GCA_964600005.1 uncultured Demequinaceae bacterium | reverse complement strand
GACTCACAGCCTGTAGCCACGCGCCGCGAGGAGGAACTGATGTCCGAAGAAGCAACCCATTCGGGCTCAGCGACTCCCGCGGCGCGTCGCGTTCTGCTCAAGCTCTCCGGCGAGATGTTCGGTGGCGGCTCGGTGGGTCTTGACCCCAACGTCGTCCGTCGAATCGCTGGCGAGATCGGTGAGGCCGTCCGCCAGGGTGTCCAGGTGGCGATCGTCGTCGGTGGCGGCAACTTCTTCCGCGGCGCAGAGCTGAGCCAAGCCGGCATGGAGCGCGCACGCGCCGACTATATGGGCATGCTCGGTACCG
>CAZRHL010000088.1:0-7098 GCA_964600005.1 uncultured Demequinaceae bacterium | reverse complement strand
ATGAATGCCCTCGCCCTGCAGGATTTCCTTGAGCAGGCCGGTGTGGTGACGCGAGTGCAGACCGCGATCACCATGGGCCAGGTGGCCGAGCCGTACATTCCGTTGCGTGCAATTCGCCATCTCGAGAAGGGCCGTGTGGTGATCTTCGCCGCCGGCGCGGGGATGCCGTACTTCTCCACCGACACCGTGTCGGTCCAGCGCGCGCTCGAAACCGGCTGCACCGAGGTGCTCATGGGCAAGAACGGTGTCGATGCTGTCTACTCGGCGGACCCGCGCAAGGACCCGAACGCCGAGCGCCTTGAGGAAGTGACATACGCCGATGCGCTGGTGCGTCGCCTGCAGGTGATGGATCAGGCAGCCTTCTCGCTCGCTATGGACAACCGCGTACCGATGGTGGTCTTCGGGCTCGATGAGCCTCGCAACGTGACGCGCGCTCTCGTGGGTGAGAGAATCGGGACGCGTGTGACCGCCTAGGTCGCCGCACGAAGGGAATGACGTGATCGACGAGATCCTCCTCGACGCCGAGGAGAACATGGACAACGCGCTCAACGTGGCGCGTGACAACCTCGCCTCCATCCGCACGGGACAGGCATCGACGGCTCTGTTCGCCAACATTGCCGTCGAGTATTACGGCGCTCCCACGCCGCTGCAGCAGCTTGCCTCAATCTCCATTCCTGAAGCGCGCACCGTGGTGATCCAGCCGTATGACATGAACGCGAAGAAGGACATCGAGAAGGCGTTGCGCACCTCGGACCTTGGCGTCAACCCCACCGACGATGGCCAGGTCATCCGCATCAACATGCCGCCGATGACCGAAGAGCGTCGGCGTGACTACGTCAAGCTCGCCAAGCAGCGTGCTGAGGAGTCGCGTGTGACCGTGCGCAACATGCGCCGCAAGGCCAAGGACGCCATCGATGCGGCCGTCAAGGCTGGCGACATCGGCGAAGACGAAGGCGCACGCGCTGAGAAGGAACTCGACGGGTTGACGAAAAGCCACGTCGACAAGATCGACGCCATGCTCGCTCGCAAGGAGAGCGAGCTTCTCGAGGTCTGATGACGGGCGAGGACGCCGAGCCCACGCCCGCATCCCCGGGCCCTGAGGACGTACAAGCCGCGCAGCCCAAGGGCAGGCGTCAGCGTGCCGCAGACCTTTTCTCGCCGCATCGGTACCGTGCACTGCAGTTGTCGGCGTTCGAAAGGCGCAGCCGCGCCCGCGCTCCAGAGCATGTCGATCCGACGCCGTCGCAGTTATGGGGCCTTCCGGTCGAGGACGACGCTGTCGACCCCCCGCTCGACTCCTCGGCTCCGGCAGCAGTAGCCGCTCGCGCCCACCTTGCCGGTGAGGACGTCCCCCGTCACACGGACCCCCTCGAGCCGGTGCCGTGGCCGGACGCAGAGGACACTGTCGACCTCGGGCTTCCTGACGAAGAGTTCCGCATCCCTCAAGAAGGCGAAGCGTGGCCTCAGGGCCCCCACTTCGACGGTCTCGTCACCACTGAGGAGCTCGCAATAGAGAGCCTCGCCGAGGAGACCGCGGAAGAGCCGGGGCGGTCCAAAGGCGGACGCAACATGCCCGTGGCAACTGCTGTGGGCGTCGGCCTCCTTGGACTTGCCGTGTTTGCGGCATGGGTACACCCGCTCGTGTTCGCGATCGTCCTGTACGCGTTCACGATCGGTGCACTCATCGAGTGGAAGCGGGCGCTGGCCAAGCACGGCCGCCGCATCCCGCTGGTGCCGCTCATCGCGGCGACGGTCGGCATGGGCATCGCCACGTGGTTCGCGAAGCCCGAAGGCCTTGTCGTCGCGCTGCTCGTCGGCTGTGCGGGCGTGGTTGCGTGGCGCCTTGGTGATGAGCGTGTTGAGAACACTCTCGCCGACTCCCTGGCGGGAGTGCTGTCGTTACTGTGGATTCCGTTCCTCGCATCGTTCCTGCTCTTGCTTGAACTGGCAGACGACGGCTGGCTGCGCGTCATCCTCGTGGTGCTTGCGGTCGTCGCGAATGACACGGGTGCGCTCGCCGCTGGAATGCGCTTCGGTCGCCACAAGCTCCTTGAGAGAGTGAGCCCCAAGAAGACGTGGGAAGGCGCGATCGGTGGCGTCGTCCTTGGCGTCATCGTCGCCTCAATCGCCGCCTACTTCTTCTTTGACGGCGAGTGGTACATCGGCGCCGCGATCGGCTTTGCGTGCTCGGCGGCTGGTGTGGTGGGAGACCTCGCGGAGAGTGCCCTCAAGCGGGACATCCACATCAAGGACATGTCGAGCGTGATCCCCGGCCACGGCGGCATCCTCGATCGCATCGACTCCCTGCTCTTCGCCGCTCCCGTCGCGTATGTCGTGTTCGCGATCTTCCTCGGCACTCTCGGCGGTGGTGGCCTGTGAACGAGGCAGCCCCTCGACCGCTCCTGCAGATGGCGGCACCCAAGCGGGGCAAGGCGCCTTTGCACTTTGCGGATATGGACGCCGACGCTCGGGCGGCGGCAGTCGAAGGTCTCGGCCATCCCGCCTTCCGTGCCAAGCAGATTGCGACGCACTATTTCTCGCACCTCACCGTCGACCCCGACGAGATGACGGATCTGCCAGCTGGCGCCCGCGAGGACATGGCGTCGGCGCTCTTCCCGCCGCTCATGTCGGTGGTGCGGACTCTTGAGGCTGATCGGGGGGCGACCGTGAAGACCCTGTGGGCTCTTCACGATGGCGTCAAGGTCGAGTCGGTGCTGATGAAATACCCAGACCGCGCGACCTTGTGCGTGACGAGCCAGGCGGGTTGCGGGATGGCGTGCCCGTTCTGCGCGACGGGCCAGATGGGCCTGACCCGGAACCTGTCTGCCGCCGAGATCATCGAGCAGGTACGTCTTGCGGCCCGCGCAGCTCGCGATGGGCAGCTCGGTGAGCCCGTTCGCCTGTCGAACGTCGTGTTCATGGGGATGGGGGAGCCGCTCGCCAACTACAAGGCGGTCGTGTCCACCGTTCGCACGCTGATCGCCCCGCCGCCTGTGGGCTTTGGCCTTTCGGCACGCCACGTGACCGTCTCGACGGTCGGCCTCGCTCCGGCGATCGATCGGCTCGCCAAGGAGGGCCTCCAGGTGACTCTCGCCTTGAGTCTCCATGCGCCCGACGATGAACTCCGTGACGAGCTTGTGCCGATCAACACCCGCTACAGCGTGGACGACGCCCTGGACGCCGCGCGCCGGTACTTCGACGCGACCGGCAGGCGAGTCAGCATCGAATATGCGTTGATCCGTGACATCAACGATCACGCGCACCGCGCCGACCTGCTCGGCCGCAAGCTCAACGAGCGCGGTCGCGGCTGGGTGCACGTCAACCCCATCCCGCTCAATCCCACTCCGGGAAGCAAGTGGACGGCGTCGGATCCCGCCGTGGAACGAGAGTTTGTCGACACGCTTTCATCTCACGGAATCCCGGTCACCATCCGCGATACTCGGGGGAGCGACATTGATGGCGCGTGTGGCCAGCTCGCGATCAAGGAGGACGAATGACCGACATGTTCCCGCATGAGAAGTTCCTGAAGAAGGGCTACAACCGGGCGCAGGTCGATGAGTTCTTCGCGAACGCTCGCATTGCGTACGAACGCCCTGCTCTCGATGCCGACGCGATGTCGTCCTTCGATGTGCGCCGCGCGGCCTTCGACATGGTCTACCGCGGCTACAAGACGTCCGAGGTGGACGCCGCTCTTGATCGTCTCGAAGCGGCCTTTGCTGTGCGCGCTCGGGACGAGTTTGTGCGCACGAACGGCCAGCAGGCATGGATGACGCGTCTCGCGCAGAGCGCCCAAGTGCTGTATCCGCGCTTGCGCAGGCCTTTGGGTCAGCGCTTCAGCCCACCCACCAAGGCACGCCGGGGTTACGACGCCCGCGAGGTCGACACCTTGCTCAACCGGCTCATCGCCTTCTTCGACTCAGGTCAGACTCTCACTCCGGACGACGTTCGCAACGCGGTCTTCAACAGGCGTGGGCGCCGCGGTGCGTATGACGAGCGTGTGGTTGACGCCTACCTCGCCCGGGTTGTCGACATCCTCCAGGGAGCCCAGTGACCCGTCGCACGGTAAGCCTGCTCGGCTCCACCGGCTCGATCGGCGTCCAAGCGATCGACGTCATCGGCCGCCACCCCGACGCCTTCGATGTCATCGCGCTTGCTGCAGGCGGCAGCGCGCCCGAGGCGGTGGCGGAGCAAGTGCGTCAGTTGCGGCCTTCTTTCGTCGCGGTGGCACGCGAGGACGCGGTGCCGGCTCTGCGCAGCGCACTCGGTGATGTCAGCGGTGTCGAGATCGCCGGTGGCGCCGACGCTGTCGTCGAGGCTGCACGACGCGGCGCTGACGTGGTGCTCAACGGGATCACAGGGTCGGTTGGTCTGCGGCCCACTCTCGCGGCGCTGGAGTCAGGCTCCACTCTCGCCCTTGCAAACAAGGAGTCGCTCGTTGCTGGTGGCGCGATTGTCGCCGGTGCGACGCAGCGCCCTGACCAGATCGTCCCCGTCGATTCGGAGCACTCGGCACTCGCACAGGCGCTGCGCAGTGGCGCCCACGCTGAAGTGCGCGCCCTCGTGCTGACCGCGTCGGGCGGGGCCTTTCGCGGCTGGGACCGGGCGCGACTGGAGACGGTGACTCCGGAGCAGGCGCTCAAGCACCCCAACTGGGACATGGGCCCGGTGGTCACGATCAACTCGGCCACGCTCGTCAACAAGGCGCTCGAGGTGATCGAGGCGCACTGGTTGTTTGCGATGCCGTATGAGCAGATCAAGGTGGTCATCCACCCGCAGTCGGTGATCCACTCGATGGTCGAGTTCGTCGACGGCTCCACGATCGCCCAGGCATCCCCGCCCGACATGCGTCTGCCCATCGGTCTTGGCCTGAGCTGGCCTGAGCGCATGGATGACGTTGCGCCCGCCATCGACTGGTCGCGAGCCCACGAGTGGACCTTTGAACCTCTCGATCACGAGGTGTTCCCGGCAATCGCGCTTGCCCGCTCAGCTGCAGCAGCGTCGGACCTGCACCCGGCCGTGTTCAATGCCGCCAATGAGCAATGCGTCGCCGCCTTCGCCGCAGGGCGTCTGCGCTTTGTCGACATCGTCGACACCGTGCGTGCAGTCGTCGAGGAATTCGAGGCGCCCGGCGAGATCACCCTAGCCGCGGTCGATGAGGCAGAAGCGTTCGCCAGACGCCGCGCCGACGCCCTGATTTCCGCGCGGTAGCTGCCCTTCGCTGGCCTACAGTGGAGCCATGCTCGCACTGCTTGGCATCGTCGTGGTCGTCGTCGGTCTGCTGGTGTCAATTGCATGGCATGAGCTAGGGCATATGTGGCCCGCGAAGCGCTTTGGCGTCAAGGTGTCGGAGTACTTCGTTGGCTTCGGTCCCACGTTGTGGTCAACGAGGCGGGGCGAGACGGAGTACGGCATCAAGGCGATCCCCTTGGGAGGGTATGTGCGCCTTGTGGGGATGGTGCCGCCGACCTATGCGGTGAAGTCCGCAGCGGTGCGCGGTTGGGGCAAGACTCTCGTTGCTGATGCTCGCGCCGCATCCGAGGCGGAGATCGGCGAGGACGATGCGCGCGCCTTCTATCACCTGTCGTGGTGGCGAAAGGTCATCGTGATGGCTGGCGGGCCGGTGATGAACCTCATCCTGGCGATCGCGCTTTTCACGGTGGTGCTGTCGGGGATGGGCGTGCCGACGCAGACGTCGACGGTGCGCGACACGATCGCGTGTGTGCCAGCGCCCGGGGCGAACGAGTGCACTCCGGCAGACCCGACGTCGCCTGCGGTTCTTGCCGGACTTCAGCCGGGGGACACGGTGCTCTTGGTCGACGGCATCGAGATCGAGGGTTGGTCTCACCTCACGGGCTACGTGTCTGAGCGTCCTGGTCAGCCGATCCTGTTGACGATCGATCGCGACGGCCAGGTGCTTGACCTTGGCGTCACGCCCGCCGCCCGCGAGCGTGCAGGCTCCGCAGGACCGCAATCAGAGCCAATCGGCTTCCTCGGCGTCTACTCTCTCGTCGAGGATCAGCGCCAGCCGCTGTGGTCAGGCGTCGAGATCGCCGGCACCTACACCGTCGAGACAGCGAAGATCGTCGCGACGCTTCCAACTCAGCTCTATCACGTGACCCGTGCGGCCTTTGGGCTTGAGGATCGTTCGCAGGCGTCCGTCATGGGCATTGTCGGCATTGGCCGTGCGGCCGGTGACGTGACATCGACGGACGTCGAAGGCGTCACCTTGAAGGACCAGATCGCGCAGCTGCTCTTGCTGTTGGCTGGACTTAATCTCGCACTTTTTGTGTTCAATATGATCCCGCTCGTCCCTCTTGACGGCGGTCACATCGCATCTGCTCTGTGGCAGGCCGTGAAGAACGGGTGGGCACGCGTTCGCAACGCTCCGCGTCCCGCGCCCGTTGACGTAGCGCGGATGATGCCCGTCGCGTACGGAGTTTTCGGGATACTGATTCTGATGAGCCTCGTGCTCATCTACGCCGACATTGTGGCGCCGGTGCGCATCACATGAGCGGCCCGACTAAGGAGTGACTGCTGTGACTATTGGCCTGGGAATGCCGGGCATGCCCGCACCGACCCTTGCGCCACGACGTGTGACGCGCAAGATCAAGGTGGGCACCGTTGACGTGGGTGGAGACGCGCCGATCTCGGTGCAGTCGATGACCACCACCAAGACTCACGACATCAACTCGACCCTGCAGCAGATCGCGGAACTGACCGCGTCGGGCTGCGACATCGTCCGGGTGGCGTGTCCCACGCAGGATGACGCCGACGCTCTGCGCGCCATCGCGACCAAGTCGCAGATTCCCGTCATCGCCGACATCCACTTCCAGCCCAAATACGTGTTCGCCGCCATTGAAGCCGGCTGCGCCGCCGTGCGCGTGAACCCGGGCAACATCAAGAAGTTCGACGACCAGGTGAAGGAGATTGCGCAGGCCGCAAGAGACCACGGCACGTCGATTCGCATCGGCGTCAACGCCGGTTCTCTGGACCCCCGCCTCCTCGCCAAGCACGGCAAGGCGACGGCCGAGGCTCTCGTTGAGTCGGCAGTGTGGGAGGCGAGCCTCTTCGAGGAGCACGACTTCCACGACTTCAAGA
>CAZRHL010000087.1:0-7506 GCA_964600005.1 uncultured Demequinaceae bacterium | reverse complement strand
CGACGACGTTGGCACCGGTGCCGTTGAAGGTCGGATACACGTCGACCTTGCGGCCGAAGCGGCGAGCAAGAACGTCGTTGAGGAGGGCTGTCCACGAGTCCTCGCCGTATGCGATCTCGTGGCCGACGTTGGCCGCGGTCAGTGCGGCCAGCACCTCGGGGTGGACCCCTGCGTAGTTGTCCGAAGCGAAGGTGCGCGGTGGTGACGCGGTCATGCGTCCATGGTGGCACTCGGGCGAGCCGCCACACGCCGAGCCGTCTTTATTTGAGTAACTAAAAATAACTGCTAGGCTGGTGGCATGCCCTCACAACCCGATGCCTCTGCGTTGTTGCGCGATGCCGGGTTGCGCGTCACCCAGCCCCGCCTCGCCGTCATCGCGGCGCTCGCGGAGCACCCCCATGCGTCGGCCGATGACGTCTTCGCCGACATCGTCGCGATGTTGCCCGGCACCTCCGTTCAGGCGGTGTACCACGTGCTGAGCGACCTCACCGAGCGCTCCATTGCTCGACGCATCGAACCCGCTGGGTCTCCCGCGCGCTATGAGCTGCGCGTGGGTGACAACCACCACCACATCGTGTGCACGAACTGCGGCGCCATCGCAGATGTGGACTGCGTGGTGGGCCACGCCCCATGCCTCACGCCCGACTCCACTCATGGCTTCACCCTCAACGAGGCTGAAGTGATGTTCTGGGGCACCTGCGGCGCTTGCGCAACCACGGCGTCGGCCGCAACTGCCTGAGACCCACACGTCCCGACTTCCCTCTCGATACCAAGGAGACAGACATGAATGACAAGTTCACGACGACGAACGCGGGCGCGCCCGTCGCGTCGGACGCGCACTCGTTGAGCGTCGGCGCCGACGGCCCGATCTCGCTCACCGATCACTACCTTGTGGAGAAGCTTGCGCAGTTCAACCGCGAGCGCGTGCCCGAGCGCGTCGTCCACGCCAAGGGTGGCGGTGCGTACGGCACGTTCACCGTGACCAACCCCGAGATCGCGAAGTACACCCGCGCCTCCCTCTTCCAGCCCGGCGAGACCACCGAGATGCTCGCCCGCTTCTCGACCGTCGCCGGTGAGAACGGCTCGCCGGACACGTGGCGAGACCCGCGCGGCTTTGCGCTGAAGTTCTACACGCGCGACGGCAACTACGACCTCGTTGGCAACAACACTCCCGTGTTCTTCATCCGCGACGGCATCAAGTTCCCCGACTTCATCCGTTCGCAGAAGCGTCTGCCGGGTTCGCACCTGCGCGACAACGACATGCAGTGGGACTTCTGGACGCTCTCGCCGGAGTCGGCACACCAGGTGACGTGGCTCATGGGCAACCGCGGCCTGCCCCGCTCGTGGCGCGAGATGAACGGCTACGGATCGCACACGTATCAGTGGATCAACGCCGCCGGTGAGCGCTTCTGGGTGAAGTATCACTTCATCACCGAGCAGGGCGTGCACACCCTGAGCAATGACGAGGCTGCTGCGCTGGCGGGGTCGGACGCCGACCACCACATCCGCGACCTCTACACACACATCGAGGCCGGCGACTTCCCCCGTTGGAAGCTCTACGTCCAGGTGATGCCCTACGCCGACGCTGCGACCTACCGCTTCAACCCCTTCGACCTCACCAAGGTCTGGCCGAAGGCTGACTACCCCCGCATCGAAGTGGGTGTCATGGAGCTCAACCGCAACCCCGAGAACTACTTCGGTGAGATCGAGCAGGCCACCTTCGCGCCGAGCAACTTTGTGCCCGGCATCGGCCCCTCGCCCGACAAGATGCTGATGGCGCGCATCTTCTCCTACGCAGACGCGCACCGCTACCGCGTGGGCACCAACCACGCCCAGCTTCCCGTCAACGCACCGAAGAACGCTGACCCGAACGGTCACTCGTACTCGAAGGACGGCTCGATGCGTTACGCCTTCGCTTCCGCTGACACTCCGGTGTACGCGCCCAACAGCAGGGGCGGCGCCCACGCCGACCCGGCACGTGCGGCGGAATCCGGTGGTTGGGAATCCGATGGCGAACTGATCCGCGCGGCCGCGACCCTCCACGCCGAGGATGACGACTTCGGTCAGGCGGGCACGCTCTACCGTGATGTCTTCACGGCGGAAGAGAAGGCGCAGTTCCTCACGACGATCACCGGTCACGTCGGCGCGGTCGTCTCCGCCGACATCCGTGAGCGCGCCATCCAGTACTGGACCAACGTCGACGCTCAGCTCGGCGCCGCCTTGCGCGCGTCCCTCGCGGCATAACGACGCGTGCACTCGAAAGGCCCCGCGGTGATCCTCACCGCGGGGCCTTTGCTTTTCCTGGGAGCGAATGCCCCACGTGGAGCGTTGGCTCGGCGTGACCGTCGGGTTGCGCTCCGTTACTCTTGTAACCACGTGCGCCCATCGGGCGAGGAGGAGAGTTCATGAACGCGGACGACCGCGCCCCACTTGGCGAGTCCCAGCAACCGTTCGCACCTTCGCAGGGTGAGGCTGGCGTACGGCGCTCGGGCATTTTGCCGACGAGCAACTCGGTACCCCAGCGCACGGCCTTCCGTCCCGTCACGGGCACGCAGACGACGGGTGCACAGACGACGGGCACGGGAGCGGGTGTTCAGGGTGCTGGCGCGCAGCCACCGTCAGCTCCTCAGCCCACGCAGAACCGTCCCGCACCTGAGCGTTCCGCGCAGCCCACCACCCAAGCGTCGGGCGTGCAGACCACCCGCCCCGTCTCGTCCCCCGCTGGCGGCGTCACTGCAGCGTCGGGCGCAGCCGCTGCTGGAGCGTCGGCCCTTGCCTCCGGAGAGAGCGAGACCCGCACGGCCACGGCCTCCGCGGGCGTCGCCCGCCTCAAGAGCATCCGCAACAAGGCCGCCACCTCGGTGACCGAAGCCGACATCGCGGCTGCGAAGGCGATCGGCCCGCGCAAGGTCCGGGTGCTCATCAGCCGTCTCGACCCGTGGTCGGCGCTCAAGATCGGCTTCTTGCTGTCGATCGCGCTCGGCATCATGTTCATGATCGCGATCCATATTCTGTGGAGCGCGCTCAACTCGATGGGCACCATCGACCTCATCAACGACTGGGTCCAGCGCCTGTTCACCACGGAGCAAGAGGTCAACATCCTCCAGTTCCTCAACTACGGCAAGGTGATGTCGGCCGCGCTGCTGGTCGCTGTCACCAACGTCGTTCTCATCTCCGGCCTGTCGGTCATCGGTGCGATGCTGTACAACACGGTCTCGCGCGTGGTGGGCGGCGTGTACGTCACGCTGACCGACGACTAGTTTCACGGTTTTCTCGCACCACGATCCCCTCGCTTTGAGCCGGTCATCAGTTTGGCCGCAGGCGCGAGCGTGAGGTATCTTGGTGCGTCGCGGCCATCGGCCGCACGGGCCCATAGCTCAGGCGGTTAGAGCGCTTCGCTGATAACGAAGAGGTCGGAGGTTCAAGTCCTCCTGGGCCCACCAACCTCCGCCGCGTCCGCACCGTCGCTGGCGTAGCGGTGGTTGTCCTTGTGGTCTAGAGCCACACGGGGCCTTGGCGCAATTGGTAGCGCACCTGCTTTGCAAGCAGGGGGTTAGGGGTTCGAGTCCCCTAGGCTCCACTCATTCAGCCGGTCCGTGTCGCGGGCCGGCTTTTGTGTTCCATGCACGCCTCGCTGGCGCATGCTTCGGGTCACCGCGCTCGCGCCTGTTAGCGTGCCTCAATGACGAGCGCATCGGAGTCCGGCTGGGTGGACACCTCGCGCGCCGGACCGCCGCCGTCTGAGGTTCACATTGACGCCGCGCTCGCTGCGAGACTCGTTGCGGGGCAGGCCGCCACCTTCGCCGACGCTGAGATTGGCGATCGCTTTGACGGCTGGGACATGGCGGTGTTCCGCCTTGGCGACGAGCACGCACTCCGCCTGCCTCGCACCGCCGCCGCGGTCACCTCGCTCGCCGTCGAAGTGCGGGCCCTTGAGGAGATCGGGGTGACGTGGCGCTTCGCTCGCCCCAGCGTCGTCCATGTGGGCGAGCCAGGTGAGGGATACCCGTGGCCGTGGGCGGTGACCACGTGGCGTGCCGGGCGGACCGCCGACCTCGCCCCGCTTCCGGCCGACGCTGGTGCGGAGGTGGGTGCCGCGCTCGCCGAGGTCCACTCCGTGCCGGTGATCGATGCGCCGTTCAACCTCGAGCAGTCGATCGCCTTGGCAGAGCGAGGCCCGCTCCTCGAGTGGGCGCTGCCGATTGTCGCGGAGCGTGCGGGGCCGGAAGGCGAGCGGCTCGACCTCGCGGCCGCGCGGGACATATGGGCCGAGGCACTGGCGGCACCGGCGCCCGGCGCGCCTGTGTGGTCTCACGCCGATTGCCACGGCTCCAACCTCGTCAACCTCGACGGCACGTTTGGCGGCATCATCGACTGGGGCAAGATGTCGGCCTGTGATCGGGGGGTCGACCTTGCTTTCTTGACGACCGCGATGCCGTGGGCCGGCGTCGAGCAGGCGCTCGCGACCTACCGGGCTGCCACGGGCGTGGAGGATGTGGGTCTCGAGGCGCGTTTGCGCGGCATCGCGCTTGCGAAGGCGGCGTCATGGGCCACTCTCGACAGGAAGGTCAACGTGGTGATGGCGTGGCGGGCGTTCGCTGGGTTGGGCTGCTTGCGATGAGCTACGCCCGGTGGGCGAGAGGTGGTCTACCACTAGCGCGCGAAGCAGCGCTTGAACGAAGAGGTGGTCTACCACTTCGAGGGGCTAGAGGCGGTCCATGAAATCTGCGACGAGAGCGGGGACCGCCTCGTCGATCGGCTCCCGGATGATCTTGTGGGCCTCGTCGTCGTAGTTGGTCGGCTCGTCGTTGACGATGATGAGCTTCGCTCCTGCACGCACTGCGCTCGCCGCGAGTCCCGCGACCGGGTACACCGACAAGGTGGTGCCGATCGCGACGAAGAAGTCGCACGTCTCGGCTTCCCGAACCGCGCGGTCAAGAGCCTCCGCAGGCAAGGTCTCACCAAAGTAGACGACGTCCACCTTGAGAATGCCGCCGCACCATGAGCACACCGGGTCCGGGCGCACCTTGAGGCGCTTGAACACATCCTCGGTGGGCAAGGAGATGTGGCACTTGCGGCACGATGCCGTGCGGATGGTGCCGTGAAGCTCAACCACCTGGTGGTCCTTGAGACCGGCCGCTTGGTGAAGACCGTCAAAGTTCTGAGTGAGCACACAACCGGCGAAACCCGCGCGAACAAGACGGGTCAGCGCATGGTGAGCCGGAGTCGGCTTCGCTTTCCACGCGGGATTGTCCCGCCAGTCCTTCCACGCATCCGCACGCAAGACGGCAGAGCCGAGGTAGGCGTCGATGTCGAGCAGGCCGGCACGCTCAGGGCTCTTGGTCCACACTCCGTTGGGTCCACGAAAGTCGGGGATTCCAGCTCCAGTGGAGATCCCCGCACCCGTGAGAACGGCGACGCGTGGCAACTTCATGACTTCAGGCTACGGCTCGTGGCGACTGACGAAAAACGCGCCGCGGCAAATGAGGTCGCCACATGGGCAGGCGAAACCCGTTGCGCAGCGCGCGCTCCCATGAGACCTCCCAAGATGAGTGCGGCGATCCGCCGAATGGACTTACGGCCGCCCTCTCCTTAATGTCGGATGGAAGAGCCGGTGTTTGAGTCATGCGGCACAAATTGGAGGCGCACCATGAAGACGTTCACCTTGCCAGGAACCGAGCTTGAGGTACCCGAGGTGGTGCTCGGCCTCATGCGCATCCAGGACAAGAGCGATGCCGAGGTGCGCGAGCTTGTCAGCACGGCGCTCGACGCCGGCATCACCTTCATGGACCACGCGGACGTCTACGGCACCTCGTATCACGGCTGCGAGCGTCGCTTTGCCGAGGCGCTGAAGCTCAGCCCGTCTGAGCGCGAGCGCATGGTGATCCAGACGAAGGCGGGCATCGTGAAGGAAGGTCCGTACTTCGACTTCTCCTACGAGCGTCTCGTCACGCAAGTGGACGGCTCACTCGACGCGCTCGGCACCGACTACATCGACATCCTTCTTCTCCACCGGCCCGACGCTCTGGTTGAGCCGGAAGAGGTGGCCCGCGCGTTCGACGACCTGAAAGCGTCGGGCAAGGTGCGTCACTTTGGCGTCTCGAACCACACCCCGGGTCAAATGGACCTGCTCCGCAAGCACCTCACCGTGCCGATTGTGGCGAACCAGGTCCAACTGTCCGTGACGCACGCACCGCTCGTCGCTCAGGGCGTGGCGAACAACATGGCTGCTCTTGACCAGTCGATCTCCCGCGACAACGGCATCGTCGACTACTGCCGTCTCCACGACATCGCACTCCAGGCGTGGTCGCCATTCCAGGCGGGCTTCTTCACCGGCGTGTTCCTCGGCAATCCCGAGTATGCAGAGCTCAACGCGGTCATTGACCGCCTCGCCTCGCAGTACGAGGTGGAACCGATCGCGATCGCGACTGCCTGGATCCTCCGCCACCCCGCCAGGTGGCAGGTAGTGCTCGGCACCACCACACCGTCCCGTGTGGCCGCCGCCGCGAAGGGCTCCGGCGTGGACCTCACCCGCGCCGAATGGTACGAGATGTTCCGCGCGGCGGGATACACGGTTCCGTAAGCGTCGGCCGGCACCGGAGGTCTGCCTCTGGCGATTGCGACTCGTGCACCTGAAAGAGTCAACGCCCCCGCTCTCCGCACTCGGCCCCTCCGCACCCCTTAGTGGTAGACCACCTCTTCGGTGTGGACGGAGCCAGCGCGCTAGTGGTAGACCGCCTCTGCTCGGGCCTGTGGAACGGCACGGGGAACATATGCGACACTGTTGCCCACGAAGGGGAGTAGTTCCGTTCGGCCCGTAAGGGCCTGAAGCCCGTCGACATACTGGCGCTCCGGCGCCCGGCGGTCTTCCCGGTCATCCGGGTGAGCGAGACCTTCGGCACAGTGGTGTGCCGAAGCGACCCCCCACATCGTCACTTCGGCGCACATGAGCGAACCGAAGGGGCATCATGTCGATCCTCACGTTGATCGTTACCGCGATTGGCCTGTCAGCCGACGCCTTTGCCGTGTCGGTCGGTCGCGCGATGCGCTGGCGTCATTTCGCGTGGAAGCCCGCCTTGGCACTCGCTCTCACCTTTGGCGGGTTCCAAGCACTGATGCCTGTGCTCGGCTGGGCGCTCGGCTCAGCCTTTGCTGACGCCATCGTCGAGGTCGATCACTGGATCGCTTTTGGTCTGCTCGCCACGATCGGCGGCAAGATGATCTGGGAGTCAATGCGCGAGCTGCGCGGCGACGATGACAACGCAGCCGAACGCGTGAGTGTCCCGCGCATTGGCGTCGGAGCACTGCTCCTGCTCGGCTTGGCGACAAGCATCGATGCGCTCGAGGTGGGCGTCTCGCTTGCCCTACTCGGTGTCTCGATCGTGCTCGCCGCCGTTGTCATCGGCGTCATCACTGGAGGCATCAGCCTCCTTGGAGTCGCGCTCGGTCAGCGCGCGGGTCACCGACTGAGCGGCTCCGCTGAGCTGATCGGTGGAGCCGTCCTCA
>CAZRHL010000086.1:0-7513 GCA_964600005.1 uncultured Demequinaceae bacterium | reverse complement strand
CGGTGGTGACGCCAAAGTACTCCCAGGCCCGCATGCCCCGTCTCCCTGTCAGCGTCGCGCTGCGTGCGCGGTGTCGACCGACGTAGAGAGGCTACAGGCCGCAGGCTCAGCCGCCGTGCGGGTCTGTCACACGCCTTGGAAAGGCCGTACTTCGATGGGCGCGCCGCACGCCTCGGAGGCGAGCGCGGCCCAACTCATCGCCGCATCCATCTCACTCGCCTCGATCACCCAGAAGCCACCCAACTGCACAGCGCCCTCCTGGTAGGGGCCGCCAGCGTCGGTGCGTGCGCCATCCTTGAATGAGACGACGGCGGCCGTGCTCGGCTCGTCAAGTCCACCCGCAAAAACCCATGCGCCGGAGGCCTTGAGCTCCTCGTTGAAGCGGCCCACGGCGTCGTAGAAGCCCTGCATGCGCTCGGGGGTGGGGGGAGCGGCCGTGTAGTCGTTGTGGACTGATAGCAAGTACTGCGCCATGGGGACTCCGTCGTCGCAAGGGTTGACAGGTGGGCGTACTGAGAGCCTGCCCCTCGGGGGCGTCCAGCGCAACCCCACGGCCGACGCTGGGGTCAGCGGTAGTACGACGCCACGAGGTCGTCCCCCAACTGGTGAACGGTGAACGGCATGCCGAACACCTCGCTGAGCGCGCCAGGATTGATGACGTCTGCTGGCGTGCCGTCGTGCACCACGACGCCATCGCGCATCGCGATGATGCGATCTGAATGCGCGCTCGCGTAGTTGATGTCGTGCAGCACGAGCACAATCGACTTGCCGCGTTCATCGGCCAAGCGCCGCAACAGGCGCATGATGCTCGTCGCGTGGGCCATGTCGAGGTTGTTGAGCGGCTCATCGAGCAGCACATAGCGGGTGTCCTGGGCCAGCACCATCGCGACGAACGCTCGCTGACGTTGCCCACCGCTCAGCTCATGGAGACTGCGCCCCGCCAGCGCCTCGAGGTCGCAGTACTCGAGGGCCGATTCGACCGCCGCACGGCACGCCTCGCCGAGCCTGCCGCCAGAGTGAGGGAAGCGACCGAACTCGACGAGCTCGCGCACCGTGATGCGCGCGGTCATGTGGGTGTCCTGGCGCAGCACGGACAACACCTTCGCGATCGCTTTTCCGGGTGAGGAGAAGACGTCGAGCCCGTCCACCGTGGCCGTTCCAGCGTCGGCCCCAAGCGTGCGCGCGACCATCGACAGCAGCGTCGACTTGCCCGCCCCGTTGGGCCCGATGATCGAGGTCACGCCGGCGTCGGGCAGTGTGAGCGTCACGTGATCCACCACGGTGGTGGGGCCGTAGGACTTGGTGAGGCCGTCGATGGCGATCATGATCGCGACTCCTTGAGGATGAGCACAATGAAGTACACCCCGCCCACCAGGTTGATGATGGATCCGAGCGTGGCGTTGAAGTGCAGGACGTGTTGCAGCAGCGCCTGGCCCAGGACGAGCGCGATGACCGCGAGGAGTATCGCCGCGGACATCGTGATGACGTGGCGGTTGCTCCGCGTCACCTGATACGCAAGGTTGGCGACAAGGAGACCAAGGAACGTGACGGGTCCCACGAGCGCGGTCGCCACCGCAACCAACAGCGCCACCAGCACGAGCAGCCACGTGACGCAACGGCGGTAGTTGACGCCAAGGCCGATGGCGCGCTCCCGGCCAAGTGCGAGCACGTCGAGGGTGGGTGCCGCACGGTACGCAACGACGGTGCCGGCCACCATCACCCATGCCGCGAGCGTCAATACCTTGGTGTCGAGCGCTCCGAATGACGGCAGCAGCTGGTTGAGGAGGGTGTCGTATTCATTGGGGTCCATCACCCGCACCATGACGTTCTGGATGGAGGTGAACAGCGTTCCCGCGATGACGCCCATGAGAACGAGCGTGTACAGGCCGCGTGAGCCGTCACCGATCATCCACCGGTACAGCGCCGTGGCGGCCACCATGAGGAGGACGGTCGTGGCCGAGAACATCACCCAGGGGTTGAGCGTGTCGATGGTCGTGGCCCCGAACACAAACACCAATGTGGTGGCAAAGAGGGCGTAGAGCGCATCGAATCCCATGATCGACGGGGTGAGAATGCGGTTCGTGGTGAGGGTTTGAAAGATGACGGTGGACACGGCGATCGCGGCCCCCACCACCGCAAGCGCGATCACCTGCTCCGCGCGACGCGGCAGGGCGTAGTCCCAGTGGCCGTTCACGCCCCACGTCAAGAACACGGCGGCCGACGCCATGGCGAGGGCAGCGAGAGTCGTCAGGACTCGTACGTGGCGGGGGAACGAGGTGGGCGGCGGGTCGGCAGGCCTTGCGGAGATCGACACTGCTGCATCACGCAGTGACATAGCGGTTCCCCTTCCTCAGCACGAGCGCCGCAAAGATGACGGCGCCAAGCACACCGACGATGGAGCCGACCGGCACTTCGTAGGGGAAGATCAGCGTGCGTGCGAGCAGGTCGCACGCGAGTGTGAGCGCGGCTCCCGCAAGTGCCGTGACCGGAAGGGCGCGGCGGAGGTTGTCGCCCACCACCATCGTCACAAGGTTGGGCACGATGAGACCGAGGAACGGGATTGCGCCGACCGTCACCACCACCACAGCAGTCGTGAACGCCGCGATCGCAAGGCCGATCGCGGTGACACGCTTGACGTTGACGCCGATGCCTGCGGCGAAGTCCCGGCCCAAGGCGGTCGCGGAGAACTGGTGCGCAAACCCATAGGCGGCGACTGCCGCGATGCCAGCGAGCCACAGCGTTTCATAGCGGCCTTGGATGACGCCTGAGAAGTCGCCGTTCATCCAGATCGCGAGCGACTGTGTGAGGTTCTCCCGGTAGGCGAAGAATTCGGCGATCGCCCGGTAGACGCCGCCGAGCAAGAGCCCGATGAGCGGCACGAAGATGATGTCTTTGAAGTGAATGCGCTGAATGACGAGCACGAACACGGCGGTGCCTGCGAGCGCGAAGGCAGTCGAGATGAGCACCTTTGCCATGACGGGCGCGCTCGCGAACAACAAGAGCGAGACGAGCACGCCCACGGCGGCGGCGTCCACTGTCCCGGCGGTCGACGGTGCGACGAATCGGTTGCGGGTGAGCTGCTGCATGACAAGACCGGACACGGCGAGCGCGCCGCCTGCCAGGATCAGCGCGGCTGTGCGAGGAGCGCGCGACAACGCGAGGAGGCCGTGGTCATCGGACATCGTGAAGAGATCGCCAACCCGAACGTCTGCTGCGCCGACTATCAGCGAGGCCATCGCGAGCAACACCACGGCCGCCAATGCCACCCACGGGGTGACACGGACAGCCGTGGTGCGCTCACGCATGGTGCTGGTCATTCCACCAGGTCGCTGATTTCGGCGTACACAGCGGAGGTGGCGGTGAGGCCGCCGAACGCGAGGTACCAGTACTCGGGAACGACGTAGGCGATGCGCCCGCTCGTGGCGGCGGCGGTCGCATTGACGAGATCGTTGTTGAGGAGCTGTTGGGCGCTCTCGCCCTCGGCGCCGATGGCGGCGTCACGGTCGATGACAACAAGCCACGAGGGGTTGGTCTGAGCCAAGAACTCGTAGCTGATGGAGTCGCCATGCGAGTCGATGGTGCCCTGATCTGTCGCGGCGCCGAGTCCCAACGTGTGGTAGATGAAGTCGTAGCGCCCTTCGGGTGCAGGCCCGTATGCACTCAGTTGACCGCCCGAGGTGAGCACCACGAGCCCGTTGCCAGCGTCGGCCGCCTTTTCCGTGACGTCAGCGGCCTGAGCGTTGACGGCGGCGATGGCTGCGTCCGCCTCGTCCGCCGCACCGAAGATGGCGCCGATCGCCCGGGTGTTGCGCTCGAAGGACTCGACGAAGGCATCCGATCCCCACTCGAAGGTGAGGTCGATCGTCGGTGCGATCTTCGCCATCTCGTCATATGTCGCTGCCGAACGTCCGCCCACGATGATGAGGTCAGGGTCAGCGGCGTTCACGGCCTCGAAGTCCGGTTCGAACAGCGTGCCGCCGTTCGTCGTGGTGTCCGCATAATCGCTGAGATACGACGGCAGCACGTGATGAGGGACGACGGCGACGGAGTCGCCGAATCCAAGTGCGTCGATCGTGTCGAGAATGCCGTGTTCGAAGACGACCACGGTGGTGGGGTTGGTGGCGACTGTCACCTCGCCACGCGCGGTGTCGATGGTCACGTCGGAAGGCGCGGTCGCGGCTTGTTCGGTGGACGACGCTGCGGCCGAACTGGTCGCAGGCTTCGCCTCCGCCGTTGCGCACGCAGTCAATGCGAGGGTGGTGAGGGCCGCCGTCACGAGGGCGAGCACGGATCGGTTTGCGTGCATGGTTCTCCTAAGAAAGGGGTAGTGAAGAGCGACGTCGTCGTGGAGATAAGGCATGCCTTACCTTGGGCCCGGATTTACGCTACACCGTCGTTACGTAATTTCAAACCGAACAGCCGCGACGCTGGACGGTCGGGGCGTGCGCGGCGTCTCGTCCGGCGCCGGGGGCCCGCAGGAGTGGCACACAATGACAGGCGCGAGCGCTGCGCGAAATGGCGCTGAGCGCCTACATCAACGCGTCCGATTTGTCGGGAACAGAAAATCGGTTGATCTCGTTGTCAATCTACGTACCCGCCAGAGCGCGAGGCTCACGGGGAGACGTAGGCTGAGACCAGAGCGCCCGGCCCCTTTCCCCCCCTCAGGGGTCGGGCGCTCGCTCACCTTGTACCTCCGTGGGTCTCGCACTGTGGCGGGTACATTCGCCTCCGGCTCCTCGCCCCGCCTTCCCGGCAGGTGGCCGTCCGGATGCAGACGCCGATCCCGCTAACGTGGGCTCAGAAGGAGTGACGATGTCGCCGAACAAGATCGTGAAGACCGACGCCGAATGGCGGGCCCAGCTTGGGGACTTTGAGTACAAAGTGCTGCGCGAGGCCGCGACTGAGCGCCCGTGGACAGGAGAGCTGCTCGAGGAGAAGCGCCACGGAGTCTTCCGCTGCAAGGCCTGTGGCGCCCAATTGTTCAGTTCGGGCACGAAGTTCGACTCGCACTGCGGCTGGCCCAGCTTCTACGACGCCGAGGAAGGCGCGGTCAACCTCAAGGAGGACCTGTCACTCGGCATGGTGCGCGTCGAGGTGACGTGCGCGACCTGCGATTCGCACCTCGGCCACGTGTTCCCCGACGCTCCGCAGACCCCCACGGGCGATCGCTTCTGCATCAATTCGGTGTCACTGACGTTTGACGCGGCCGACGCTGAGGGCGAGGCCGACTAGGTGGTCGAGCAACGCCGCTTTCGTCGGCCTGCCATGCTCGACATGGACGAGGCCGAGCTCATCGAAGGCGATATCGACCCGCTGGACCGGGCGCTCGTCGCACATGAGTCCGCGGCCGCCTTGGTGAATCAGGCACGCGCGAGCCGCGACCCGGAACTCGTCGCTCGGCTCGTGCGACTCGTCGAGGAAGAGGGCATCGACACCGTCGCGATGATGTGGTCGAAAGCCGAGCCCCACACTCTTCCCGGTGCCCTCTGGCGCATCTACATGCTCCGTGAGTGGGTGCGGTTGAGCCCGGACCAGGTAGCGCGCTCCTATCACGAGGGAGTGGCGGCAGCGCAAGTGCGGCACGCGATCGCAGGCGTGGAAGACCCACCCGGCCCGGAGGAGGTGAAGCGCCTCGCAGATCAGATCCTGTCCGGTGTCTTCAGCGGTGACTTGGCGCTCGCTTTGTTCCGCGCTGGCGCCTTCTGCAGAGTGGTGGCGACGGGGGCCGCTTTCGAGGCTCAGACGGACGAGGGCCACGCCGACGCTCGGGCTCACAAGGCCACACTGCGCGCCGCCCAGCTGCTCCGCACGGGAGAAGAACTCGAGCGTTGCGCAGGAATGTGGAAAGACGGCGAGCTCGAATAGCCCCACGCGTGTCACTGGCTTTGCTGAGGGCCGAACCGAATGTCGATTTTGTCACCGGGACCGCACACAAAAGGTGCCAGGTCACGTATCCTTGAGGTGGCGTCGGACCGTGGTAGCCCCGGGCTCCAACACCAGCCGCCAAGAGCGGCCTTTGCGCCGACTGGCGCTCCCGGTCCGGCGTCATTTTCATGCCCGCGCGCCACTCGCGCCGCCGGGCGAGACCGCGCCCGCCTACGAGCGTCGCGGCTTGAGGAAGTGCGTCTCGACCGCCACGATCTCTGGCTTCGTCTCGCCATTGATCACGTGCAGCACGAGTACGCCGCCCGCTGGCAGAAACGGCATCTTGTGCGGGAGCGAGCCCTTCGTGTCGTCAGCGACAAAGTCACGCAGCACGCCCATGATCGCCGGCAGCGTGGGGCGGTGAACGCACACCACGCGGCTGCGCTTCTTTCGCACCAGCTCGTCAAAGGTGGCGACTGTCGCGTCGGGCTTGTCCGCGTAGGCCTTCTCCCGCAAGGCGCCATATCCGCGCACGGGGATGCCTGCCGCCTCCGCATACGGGTGAACGGTCTGAACGCAGCGCAGCGCCGTCGATGACGCAACCCGTGTGATGCCGAAGGCGGCGAAAAGGCCGACAAGCTGCCTCGCACGCACCTGCCCGCCCTTGGTGATGGGACGGCGCACGTCCTTGCCCAGCCAGCCCTTGCGCCGCTTCGCGCGAGCGTGGCGAGCGACAATGAAGGTGCGCGTGTCAAGCCGCCCCTTCTCGTGCAGCGCGACGAGGCGTTTGAGCGGGCGCAGGTCATCGGCAAGAGTGATGAGCTGCTTCGCCTCCGCGACGGTGAGCCACCGCACCTCATCGATTTCGGACTTCGAGGCGCGCTTCACCTTGCCACGGGCCGTGACCGGCACCGAGTCCTTGTCGAGCACTCGCGCGGACCAGTACTTCACCACCTTGGTGCGGCCGCCGCCAACGGGATAGCGCATCGTGGGCAACGGGGGGCCGAGTTCGACATAGACCCGCGTCTCCTCAGCGACCTCACGCACCGCACACGCCGGCAGGGTCTCACCCTTGTCGAGTTTGCCTTTGGGCCATGACCAGTCTTTGTAGCGAGGCCGGTGAACGGCAAGCACTTCCAACTCTCCAGCGTCGGAGACACGCCACACGAGGGCGCCGGCCGCGAGGACGACGTCCTTCTCCTCATCCTTCACGAGCGTCGGGCCCTGCGTTTCGGCTGTCGTTCGATGTAGATGCTCTGGAGATCCCGCAGACGCTCGCCATCCGCGCCAACGGTGGCGCGATGCCACAGGCCCTCCGCATCGAGCTCCCAGGCGGAGACGTCGGGCGCCATCGCGAGGTCGATGTTCTCAAGCAGGTGCTCGACCTGGTTGCCGGCGGGAATCGAGATCAGCGCCTCGATGCGGCGATCGAGGTTGCGGTGCATGAGATCGGCGGAGCCGATGTACACGACCGGCTCATCGTCGCCACGGAAGGCGTAGATGCGCGAGTGCTCGAGAAAGCGGCCGAGCACCGACCGGACACGGATGTTCTCGCTCAGACCCGGCACGCCAGGGCGTAGCGCGCAGATGCCGCGCACGAGCATGTCGATCTTCACACCGGACTGCGAGGCCCGGTACAGCGCATCGA
>CAZRHL010000085.1:0-7619 GCA_964600005.1 uncultured Demequinaceae bacterium | reverse complement strand
GGGCGACACCGTGTGGGTCACCATCCGCGCGGGTGAGCAGCACACCTTCTCGGCTTCCACTGGTGAGCGTCTGACCAAGTAACGCCACTTTCACAACGAGGGGCGGTCCGGTGATCCGGGCCGCCCCTCGTCGCATGTGCGCCGCGTAGGCTAAGCGCATGGCCCTGCGCATCACCGGTACCGCCGACGCATCGCTCATCAACCTCCCCTGGTCGATTCCACTGAGTGCGTGGCCCGAGGAACGCATCGCGGCGCTTCCGCGCGGCCTGTCACGACACGTCGTGCGTTTTGTCCGCTACGGCGACGGCGTGCTCGCCATCAAGGAGACCGACCCCCGGATCGCGCAGCGCGAGTTCTCGATGTTGAGTGAGCTCCGCCGCCTCGGCGCACCATGCGTGCGACCGATAGCCGTGGTCGCGGGCCGTGTCGATGCATCGGGCGAAGAGCTCCCGGGAGCACTTGTCACCGAGCATCTCGCCTACTCTCTGCCGTATCGCGCGCTCTTCAGCCAGGGTCTGCGCAAGGGCACAGGCAAGCGCCTCATCAATGCGCTGTCCGTCCTTCTCGTCCGCCTGCACTTGCTGGGTTTCTACTGGGGTGACGTGTCGCTCTCGAACGCACTTTTCCGCCGGGACGCCTCGGAATTCTCGGCGTATCTCGTCGACGCCGAGACCGGCGACCTTCATACGCGACTCAGCGATGGCCAGCGCGATTACGATCTCGACATTGCCGTCACCAACATCACGGGTGAACTGCTTGACCTGCAGGCAAGCGGAGATCTCGACGAGGGCATTGACCCGTTCGCAATCGCCGAACGCTTGCGGGAGCGCTACAACCAGTTGTGGTCCGCCCTCACCGACACGGCCGTCATCGAGACCAACGTGCCTTACGAGGTTTCGCAGCGCGTCCGCGACCTCAATGACCTTGGCTTCGATGTGGATGAGATCGACATGGAGCAGACCTCGGATGGCACCGCGGTGCGCATCCGCCCCAAGGTCGTCGACGCGGGCCACCACTCGCGCCGCCTGCTGCGCCTCACCGGTCTTGACGTCCAGGAGAACCAGGCCCGGCGCCTTCTCAATGATCTCGACGAGTACCGCACGATGCATGCGGACGAGTACGCGAGCTACCGCGCGGACGAACTCGACACGGAGACCTTTGCGGCCCACCGCTGGCTCACCCACATCTTTGAGCCGACCATCAAGGCGGTCCCCCGCGAACTGCGCGGCAAGCTCGAGCCCGCGCAGATCTTCCACGAGATCCTCGACCACCGCTGGTACCTCGCCCAGGCGGCAGGCCACGACGTTCCGATGCCGGTCGCCACAGCGTCGTACGTGAAGAACGTCCTGCCACAGAAGGCTGACGAGCGTGCCGTTCTTGGCCGCTCTCTCGCCGAGATGACCGCGGAGCTGCCGGCGCTCACCGAAGAGGTCGGCGTCACGTACGACGTGCGCAACGCATACGACATCGACAACACCCACGGGTGGGGCGCGATCCCCGAGCCGGACGACGCCCCCCCGGCCGTCGTGCGACGAGAGACCACCCGCGTGCCGGTCACCGCCCGCCCGCGAGCACGTCTGTTGGAGGCCGAGCCCGAGGACGATGACGACGCGTCCCTCGACATGGCAGCCGTGGACGCTGAGGCACGCACCGAGGAGACCGAGTAGAGGTGCGCGCTTCCCAGCCGGCCATTCGCCGGCGTGCTGTGTTCTTGGATGTGGACGGCACCTACGCCTCTCATGGCACCGTTCCTCTCGCTCATGTGCGCGCGGTTCACGGCGCACGTGCCGCAGGCCATGCGGTGTTCCTCTGTACAGGGCGACCTGTGTCCTTGATCGGCGAAGAGCTTCTTGAAGCCGGATTCGATGGCGTTGTTGCGAGCGCCGGGGCCTACGTGATGATCGGCGACGAGGTGATCCAGGACATCCGTTTCCCGACGGAGCTCACCCGTGAGGCGCTGCGGCTTCTCGACGAGGCAGGCACGCACTACCTCCTCGAGACCGCCGAAGGCACCTTCGCGCGCCACGACTCGTATGACCTCCTTGCGGCCCGGGCTGCACTGTCTGCGGAGCCGGGCTTCGAGCACCTCGCCACCCTCCATCAGATCGTGGCGGCTGTTGAGGTGCGCGAGACGCTCAGTCCCGCCGGCGTCGGCAAGATCACGGCCTTTGACGGACCGGTGCCGATCACGGAGATCGCTGAGAAGCTTGGGCCCGCAGTGTCAGTGTTTCCGTCGTCGATCGCCGATCTGGGCGTCGGCTCGGGTGAGCTGTACCTCAGTCACGTTGACAAGGCGATCGGCGTTGAGGCGGCGATCAACGCCCTCGGCATCGCCCGCGAGGACGCAGTGGCTTTCGGCGACAACCTCAATGACCTCGGCATGATCGAGTACGCCGGAGTAGGGGTCGCCATGGCCGACGGCAAGCCGGAGGTCATCGCCGCCGCGGACCTTGTTGTGCCCGGGCCGGGTGAGGACGGCGTGGCGGTGGGCTTTGCTCAGTTGGGCTTGGCCGACGCCTTCGCGGCTTCGTAAAGCGCAATCGAGGCAGCGACCGAGGCGTTGAGGCTCTCCGTGGCCGCCGCGATCGGGATCGACGCCACCTGGTCGCACGTCTCGCGCACAAGACGGGACAGGCCCGCACCCTCAGCGCCCACGACAATGACGAGCGGGCCATCGAGCAGCGACGAATCGGCGAGCTCCACGTCCCCGTCCGCGTCGAGACCGAGCACAAAGAGCCCGGCCTTCTTGTAGTCCTCGAGGGCGCGGACAAGGTTGGTCGCGCGAGCCACCGGAAAACGCGCCGCGGCACCGGCGGACACCTTCCACGCGGCCACCGTCACCCCCGCCGCACGACGCTCCGGGATGACAGCGCCGGCCGCGCCGAAGGCCGCGGCTGAGCGGATGATCGCGCCGAGGTTGCGCGGATCCTGAATGCCGTCAAGCGCAATGATGCGGACCGGGCTCGGCGCTTCAAGCAGGTCGGCCGGATCGAGGTACTCGTAGGGTGCCACTTCAAGTGCGACGCCCTGGTGGGGGCTGCCGTCCGCGACGCGATCGAGCACCGCTTTCGTGACCTCACGCACCGGGACATCACGCTCGATGGCGAGGGAGACGATCTCCCCCACCCGGTCGTCGGACTCGATGTGCTGAAAGACGAGCAGCTCGTGCGCAGGAAGCTCCGCCCGCATCGCCTCGAGCACGCTGTTGCGGCCAATGACAATGTCGTCTGCTCGCGAGGTGCGGTCGCGCGGGCCGCCACCAGTCCGCTTCGCCTTCTTGGCTGCTTCCCGCTCGGCCGCCTGCTTCGCCTTGAAGGCCTTGTGATACGGACGGTCCTCAGCCTTGGGAGTGGGGCCCTTGCCTTCGAGCGCCTTGCGCCCGTGGCCGCCCGTGCCAACGGAAGGGCCTTTCTTGATCCGACGCGTTGCGCCGGGACGCTTCTGATTGCCAGCCATGAGGTCTCCTCAGGTCAGTCGTCGCTTGCGAGCGACCATCGCACGCCTTCTGCAGAGTCCTCCACCACGATGCCGGCCGCCGCAAGGCGGTCTCGGATCTCGTCGGCAGTGGCCCAGTCCTTTGCCGCGCGCGCCTCTGCGCGTGCTTCAATGTCGGCCCTCACCATCACGTCGAGCGCACGCATCGCCGCCTCAGAGCTCGCATCAACGTGCTGCCACTCGGGGGCAAGCGGGTCAAGGCCGAGCACATTCAACATGGCGCGCACGCTGAGGAGCGCGTCGCGCGTCGCGCCGGCGTCACCCGCGTTCACCGCAGCATTGCCGGAGCGCACCGTCTCGTGAACGTGCGCAAGCGCACGCGGCACAGCGAGGTCATCGTTCATCGCCTCGACAAAGGCCTCAGGCAACGGCGCCGCCTCGACCTCTTCGCGGCTGAAGCCGCCCACGCGCTCGGTGGCACGCTCCACGAAGCCCGAGAGACGAGACCAGGTGGCGGTCGCGTCGTCCATGACAGCGTCGGAGTATTCGAGCATCGAGCGGTAGTGAACCTGCGCGAGCGCAAGGCGCAGCGCCGGTGCGGGGTAGCGCGCGAGCACCTCCGAGACAAGAAGCCCGTTGCCGAGCGACTTTGACATCTTTGCGCCCGACTGCGTCACCCATGCCGAGTGCATCCACAGCTGTGCGAAGTCGTAGCCGGCGGCGCGTGACTGGGCCTGCTCGTTCTCGTGGTGCGGGAAACGCAGGTCGAGACCGCCGCCGTGGATGTCAAAGGCGTCGCCCAGATAGCGTCGTGCCATTGCAGAGCACTCGATGTGCCAGCCCGGGCGGCCCTTGCCCCACGGCGAATCCCACGACGCCGTCTCCGGCTCGCCGTCCTTGCGCGCCTTCCACAAGGCAAAGTCGCGGGGGTCGCGCTTCGCCTCGACGGGGGCGTCGGTTGCGGGAGTGAGATCGTCGATGCCCTGGTTCGTCAGCGCGCCGTACGCATCAAATGAGTGGACGTCGAAGTAGACCGAGCCGTCATTCTCGTAGGCGTGACCGCGCTCGACGAGACGCTCGATGAGGGCGATGATCTCAGGGATGTGTCCCGTCGCTCGCGGCTCAGCGGCCGGGGGCTTCACCCCGACGGCGGCGTAGGCGGCCTGGAACTCACGCTCATACCTCAGCGCCCACGCCCACCACTGCCAACCGGCTTCGGCGGCCTTGTCGAGGGTCTTGTCGTCAATGTCGGTGACGTTGCGCACCATCGTCACCGCGTAGCCCGAACGCTCGAGCCAGCGCTGCAGCACGTCGAAGGCGACGGCACTGCGCAGGTGGCCCACATGCGGGCTTCCTTGGACCGTGGGCCCACACAGGTACACGCCCACATGGCCGGGAGTGAGCGGGACGAAGTCACGCTCCTCGCGAGTGGCGGTGTCGAATAGGCGCAGAGTCACGTGTGCAAGGCTACCTGGGACTTGTGCGTGCAGGCCCACCACCGCTGTGCTCCGAACCGCTTCCGGCGGTTCCGAAGGTTGCGAACCGCTCAGGCGGGCGACACGCGGGGGCCGACGCTGCGTCGGCGCCGGTTCACGGCGTGTCGCCTGGCTCAACGGTTCAAAACGTGGAGAACCGCGGTTGGCGGTTCGGAGCTACGCGGCCGACGCTTGGGTCGGCTAGGACGTGGTGGTCACCAGCGCGGTGGCGATCGCGGCGATGCCCTCGCCGCGGCCGGTGAGGCCAAGCCCGTCGGTGGTGGTGCCGGAGACGCTGACGGGGGCGCCGAGCGCGGAGCTCAGTGCCTCTTGAGCCTCGGAGCGGCGCGAGCCGATCTTGGGGCGATTGCCGATGACTTGCACTGCTGCGTTGACAATCTCGAAGCCCGCGTCGCGAACAATCCGTGCCGACTCCTCGATGAGCGCGGCGCCAGTGGCCCCCGCCCACTCAGGGCGAGCGGTGCCGAAATGCTCACCAAGATCTCCCAGGCCCGCAGCCGAGAGAATCGCATCGCAGATCGCGTGGGCTGCGACGTCGGCATCGGAGTGGCCCTCGAGGCGCTGTTCCTCTGGCCACTCAAGTCCAGCCAGTCGCAAGCCGGTGCCGTCCCCGTAGGCGTGGATGTCAACGCCGATTCCCGTGCGAATGCTCACGCGCCTGCCCTCCGCTCAAAGAACTCGAGATCCTCCGGATAGGTGATCTTGCGACCGAGGGGATCCCCCGCAACCGTCGCCAGCGTGTAGCCGTAGTGAAGGGCGAGGCTGCCGTCATCGGTGGCATCGATCCCGTCTTCGAGTGCGCGGCGGTGAACGTCGCGCAGCGGTTCGAGACGGATCGCCTGCGGTGTCTGGACCGCTCCGAGGCTCGGGCGGTCGAGATAGGTGACGGGACCGCCCACGCCCGAGACGATCGTGTCGACCACGGGGAGAACGGGAATCACGGCGTCGTGGTGGTCAGCGGCCTCGAGGAGTCGGCCAAACACCGCAACGGGCATGAAGGGACGCGCGGCATCGTGAACGAGCACCACGGTGTCGTCATCGAGACCCGCGAGACGCTCAACGCCCGCACGCACCGAGTCTTGGCGAGTATGGCCGCCGGGGACAACGTCGATCTCTGCGGGCACCCCGGCGAGTGCGGCGGAGAAGTCAGCCAGAGCGTCGGCTGGGCTTGTCACGACGATGCGCTCGGCAACCGCCGCAAGTGCGGACGCCGCCCAGCGAACGAGGGGGGTGCCGTTGACCGTCACCAATGCCTTGGGCACGTCGCGACCTAGGCGAGAGCCGCTGCCTGCGGCCGTGAGAACGGCCGCGATGGTCACGAGGCGAGAACCGCGTCGAGTCGCGTCTCGGCCGTGGGCTCGTCGCACTTCTCGGCGAGAGCGAGCTCGCTGACGAGGATCTGGCGCGCCTTGGCAAGCATGCGCTTTTCGCCAGCGCTGAGGCCCTTGTCGGTGTCGCGGCGGCTGAGGTCGCGAACGACCTCGGCAACGCGGATCACATCGCCGGAGGCGAGCTTCTCGACATTTGCCTTGTAGCGACGCGACCAGTTGGTGGGCTCTTCGATGTACGGCTCGCGCAGCACGTCGAAGACCTTTTCCAGGCCTGCCTCGTCGACAACATCGCGGACGCCGACCAAGTCGACGTTCTCTGCGGGGACCTCAATCGTCAGGTCGCCCTGAGCGACCTTGAGCTTGAGATACGTCTTCTCCTCACCGCGAATCACGCGCTTCTTGATGTCTTCAATGAGGGCTGCACCATGGTGCGGATAGACGACGGTCTCGCCAACGACGAAGTTCATGAGTGTCCAATTCCCCTTCGATGCGGACCCCTAGTCTACCACTCGAACGCACGCCCTATACAGTCCCTTTACTTGCCGCCGATGGAGCGACACGCGGCAGGGCCTGAGCAAATGGCCCACTATCCTAAGTTGCAGTCCCCTCCCGAAAGGAAGACCCGTGCACGCACGCGTGAAGGTCGCCGCACTTGCTCTCGGCGCCGCATTGTCGCTGTCCGCCTGTTCCTTGGCCGCCTCGATCACCACATCGAACGCCTACGATCCCTCTGACGGCATCGGCATTGAGCTGGGCGACGTGTCAACGGAGAACTTCCTGTTGATCTCCAGCGGCGCGGGCGAACCTGCGGCACTCGTGGGCACCCTTTACAACGAGGGCGATGAGCCTGCACGAGTGGTCGTCACGATCGGCGGCGATTCGACCGAGATCGTCGTCGCACCGCACACGCTCGTCACCCTTGGCGTTGGCGAGGGTGAGCAGGAGTTCATCACCACCTCACCGGTTGCCGCAGGCGGCATCGCCGAGGTGTCGGTTCAGCTTGAGGGCATCGCGCCCGTCTCCTCGCCAATTCCCGTGCTTGATGGAACGCTTGAGGAGTACCGCGAGGTTCTGGACGCGATCGACGGCGCTGCCAACTAGGACAGCACCCACCGGCAATCGCTCAACCGAAGCGCCCCGAGATGTAGTCCTCGGTCGCCTTCTCTGCCGGTGCGGAGAAGATCGTCGTCGTGTCGTCCATCTCGATGAGCTTGCCCGGCTTGCCCGTGCCCGCGATGTTGAAGAACGCCGTGCGATCCGACACGCGGGCCGCCTGCTGCATGTTGTGAGTGACGATGACGATCGTGTACTCGGACTTCAGTTCGTGGATGAGGTCCTCAATCGCGAGGGTTGAGAT
>CAZRHL010000084.1:0-7726 GCA_964600005.1 uncultured Demequinaceae bacterium | reverse complement strand
CTCCAGAATCGCACCGTCGGCAAGGTCTTCCCACCGGCGCCAGAAGAAGCGATAACGCCTCACGCAGATCCCGTCGCCCTCCTCCCGCGCCGCTGCACCGGGCACCGCGGGCACCACGAGCAGGGGGTCAAGAGCGTCGGCCATCCCCACGGCAAGATCGCGCACAAAAGACGGTGTGCCGTCGCCAGCGTGTGCAGGAAACGTCGACGCACTCACCACAAGGCGAGGTCGTGAGGAAGGCGAGGTCATAGGCTTATCCACCGTGAGTGAAGCGAGGGCGCCCCAAGTGTACGAGGCCGCAGTGGTGGGCGCCGCGGGCTTTCTCGGCAGCGCGGTGGTGGAAGCCTTCAATGCGGCCGACGTTCCAGTCACCGGTTTCACCCTCGACAGGCCTTTGGTGGAGGACGGCGAGCTTCATCCCGATGCGCGCGGCGTGCGGACGCTCGTGTGGTGTGCGTCCCGCATCAACCCGCGCCTTGCGGTGGAGGAACCCGCGCTTATTGAGGCCGACAAGCGCGACCTTGACGAGGCGATTGCTTTGTTCTCTCGCCTAGAACGGTCACCGCGCATCGTCACCTTCTCCTCTGGGGGCACTCTTTACGGCCCGCCCGCAACGCCGCCGTTTCGGGAACGCGACGAGCCCAATCCCGTCAACAGGTACGGCGAAGCGAAGCTTGAGATCGAACAGCACGTGGCACGCTCCGGGCTGCAGGCCGTCGCGCTGCGCGTGGCCAACGCCTACGGACCCGGTCAGTGGCCTGCACCCGGCCAGGGTGTGCTCGCGCATTGGATCGAGGCCGCGCTCAATGGTGCAGAGGTTCACGTCTACGGCGACCCGACGGCCACCCGTGACTACGTGTACGTCGACGACATCGCTCAAGCAGTCCTCGCCACGCACCGCGTGACCGACGCCCCGCCGGTCATCAACATCGGCTCAGGAGTTGCGACGTCCCTCGACGACCTCCTCCACATCCTTGAGCCGGTTGTCGCCCCACACGTTCTCCGCGTGATCCGCCATCACGCTCGCGACACCGACACGGCTCACTCGACTCTTGACGCCTCACTTGCCCGCGAAGCACTCGGTTGGCAGGCCGAGGTCCCGCTCGCTGAGGGGGTTGCACGGCAATGGCGTTGGCGGGCAGCGCAATGAGGCTCCTCAGCCTCGATCGGGGCGCTGCGATCCGCTGGGTGCTGTTCGGCATTGCCCTTGCCGTGCTCACGTGGGCGGTCGTCTCGCAGTGGGACGGAGTCGCCGACGCTGCCCGCGGCGTTGGCATGTGGCCGCTCATCGCGGCCACCGCCCTCACCATCCTCGCCCTCGCTTTCAACACGCTGTCCTGGCGCTCCGTCATGCGCGCGGTGGGCCTCGACGCGCCCCTGTCTGAAGCGTCGGCCGTGTTTTTTGTGTCCCAGGCGGGCAAGTACGTTCCGGGCGCAATCTGGCCCGTTGTCGCGCAGGCCGAGTTCGCGCGTGCCCACGGCGTGAGCCGCTCACGCGCAATGACGGGATCGCTCGTTGCGATGGCAGTGGGCGTGGTGATGGCTGCGGTGGTGGGCATGACTGCGCTCGCGGTCTTCGCCCCTGGCACCGTGCTCGACTACTGGTGGGCGCTCGCCCTTGCCGTCGCGCTTGCCGTCACCCTGGTGCCGGCCGTGCTCGAACGCCTCCTTGGCATCGCCCTCCGCGCGCTGCGTCGCCAGGCCGAGCCGCCGCGCATCGAGGGCCGCGCACTGCTCGGCTCGGCGCTGTGGTCTGGTCTCAACTGGGCCGCTTTGGGCGTCCACGCCTGGGTCTTGCTGCGGGCACTTGGCAGTGCCGACGCCAACCTCGGCATCGCGACGGGGGCCTTCGCTGTGGCGTGGCTCGTCGGCTTCGTCATCGTCATCGCTCCCGCAGGCGTGGGGCCACGTGAGATTGCGCTCGTTGCCCTCCTTGCGGGGGCGGCTACCGAGCCTCAAGCGCTCGCGCTTGCGCTCCTCAGTCGCTTTTCGATGACGCTCGCGGACGCTTTGGGGCTTGCTCTTGGCGTTGGCGTGCAGCGGTTGCGGCGGGCACAGCCGGGCCGTACTGCTGCTCCTTGATTCGGTAGAGCTGGTCCTCATTGAGGATGCGGTTCGACTTGGCGAGGTCCGACAGCACGCCGATCGCGAGTGACAGACCCTAGCCGATGAGGAGCAGCGTGCCGAGCATGAGCGACTGGTAGTGGTTGCCCTTGTCGCCTTGGGCCAAGAGGATCGCGTAGCGAACAAAAGGCACGAGGCCGAGCACGCCGAAGATGATCATCATCGACAAGAACAGCGACCACGGCTTGAACATGATGTACGAACGGAGGATCGCCTGGCCTGACCGTGCCATGTGCTCGAACATGTTGGAGAACAGGCGGGATTCGCGGGTTTTCGGGTTGGTGTCGATCTCAACCGAGGCGATCGCGAGGCTCTTGTTGCCCGCCTGGATGATCGTCTCCATCGTGTAGCTGAACTGGGTGACGATGTTGAGACGGTAGAGCGAGTAGCGCGAGTAGGCGCGGAAGCCCGAGGCGGCGTCGGGCAACTTGGTGCCTGCGGCCTGGTTCACCACCCACGAGCCGAAGCGCTGCATCACCTTCTTGAAGGCAGAGAAGTGGGCGATGGTGTGGGTCTGGCGGTCGCCGATGACGATATCTGCGGTGCCCGCGAGAATGGGCGCGACGAGGTCGGGGATGCGCGCTTGCGGGTATTGGTTGTCGCCATCGGTGTTGACGACGATGTCCGCGCCGTGAGCGAGGGCAAAGTCCACGCCGTCGCGGAAAGAGCGAGCGAGACCCATGCGGGTGGTGTGCGAGATCACGTGGTGGACACCGAGTTCGCGTGCGATCTCAACGGTGCGGTCGGTTGAGCCGTCGTCGATGACAAGCACCTCGATCTCGTCGATGCCATCGATCTGCTTGGGGATCGATTCGAGCACCAACGGCAAGGTGGCTTCTTCGTTGAGGCATGGGATCTGAACGATGAGCTTCACAATGACCTTCCGACGCTCCACAGCGTAGTGGCGCAGCGCACGGTCCGCTCTCAGTCAGCGGCGGAGGCGGAGGCCCTTGACCGCAGGTACCAGGCCACAATGTGGCGGGCGACGCCAGCGCCAACGGCGATGACAGCGCCACCGATCGAGCCGGCGACGGCCGTCGCGGCCAAGAGGTTGTCGGAGACGGTGGGGAGGAAGGAGCCCGTCCACATGGCCCGGCCGAAGAGGCCGCCGAGCGCTCCGGCGAGCAGATTGATCCACCAGCCGTTGTCGACGCGCGCGTGGGTGTGCGCGGCTCCGGAGCCCACGAGGGCACCGGCGACAACGCCCACGATCAACTCCATGGCATGAACCTAATGGGTGCTCGCAGATGTGGCCTGCTGCGACTCCCCAAGGGCCGCTTGAACGACCCTCCACAGTGACGGATTGGCCACGTACCGGCAGGTTCCCTGTTGCGCTTTCGCGGAGTAGGACAGAATGGGCGGGTGACCTCCTTCGCTGACCGCCACGTGGGACCCAATGACGACGCCATCCACACGATGCTGGGCACCGTGGGATTCGCGTCGCTGGAAGCGCTGATCGACGCTGCTGTGCCGGAGTCGATTCGGCAAGACGACGTCCTCGTCCTGCCCGATGCGCTGACGGAAGCCGAGGCGCTTGCGCGCCTTGAGCAATTCGCCCACCGCAACGAGACCGCTGTCCAGATGATCGGGCAGGGCTACTACGACACGGTGACTCCTGCCGCGATCCGCCGCGGCATTCTCACCAACCCGGCCTGGTACTCGGCCTACACGCCGTACCAGGCGGAGATCTCCCAGGGTCGCCTCGAAGCGCTGCTCAACTTCCAGACGATGGTCTCGGATCTCACGGCATTGCCCATTGCGAACGCGTCGCTGCTCGACGAGGCGACGGCGGTGGCCGAGGCGGTGCTCCTCATGGAGCGCGCAGCGAACCGTGACGGCGCCATTGTCATCGACGCCGAGTGCTTCCCGCAGACCCTTGAAGTTGTGCTCGCGCAGTGCAAGGCCCTTGGCATCACCGTGCGCGTCGAGGACATCGAGGAGGCGTGGCGACCCGCTCGTGACGTGGTGGGCGTCGTCTTCCAGAACCCCGGCCAATCCGGTCGTCTCCGCGACCTGCGGCCCCAGCTCGAAGCCGTTCGTGACGCCGACGCTCTTGCGACTGTCGCGTGCGACCTCCTGTCGCTCACCATCGTGACACCCCCGGGTGAGATGGGTGCGGACATTGCGGTGGGCTCTTCGCAGCGCTTTGGTGTCCCGCTGTTCTTCGGTGGACCGCATGCCGCCTTCATCGCTGTGCGGGAGGGGCTCGAACGCCAGCTGCCTGGGCGGCTCGTCGGCGTCTCCCGCGATGAGGATGGCAAGCCCGCCTTGCGCCTGGCGCTCCAGACCCGCGAGCAGCACATTCGCCGTGAGAAGGCGACGTCGAACATCTGCACCGCTCAGTCGCTGCTCGCCGTCGTTGCGTCGATGTACGCCGTCTATCACGGTCCCAACGGTCTGCGCGATATCGCTCTCGACGTTCACTCGAAGGCCGTCACCCTCGCCGATGCGCTGTCGGCAATGGGTGTGAACCCGGTGCATGAGGACTTCTTCGACACGATCATGCTCAATGTGCCAGGTGGAGCTGACTCGGTGGTCGCGCGTGCCGCTGCCGCGGGCATCAACATCCGCAAGGTCGATGACGATCACATCGCCATCGCCTGTGACGAGAAGACCGAGCTCGAGACGCTCGACCACCTCGTCGAGGCGGTCATCGCACGCCCGCGCCACCCCGTGTACACCGCGCCTCGCGTGGCGATCCCGCGCTCCGTGCGCCGCACGTCGGAGTACCTGACGCACCCCGTCTTCAACAGTTACCACTCGGAGGCTGCGCTCACGCGCTACATGCGTCGTCTCGCCGACCGCGACCTCGCGCTCGACCGGACGATGATCCCGCTCGGCTCGTGCACGATGAAGCTCAACGCGGCCGCCTCTCTCGAGCCGATGCTGTGGCCTGGGTTTGCGAACATTCACCCCTTTGCACCCTCGGCGCAGACCGCGGGCTACCGCGAGCTGATTGAGCAGCTCGAGGACTGGCTTGCTGAGATCACGGGTTACGCGGCCGTGTCCGTGCAACCGAATGCGGGCTCGCGCGGCGAGTACGCAGGCTTGCTTGCGATTCGTGAATACCACCGCGCACAGGGGGACGAAGAGCGCGACGTGTGCCTCATCCCCGCCTCGGCTCACGGGACCAATGCGGCCTCCGCAGTGCTTGCCGGCATGCGTGTTGCCGTCGTCAAGACGGGCACCGACGGTGAGATCGACCTCGACGACCTCAAGGCGGTGCTCGCGAAGCATCAGGGCAAGGTCGCGGCGATCATGATCACCTACCCCTCCACTCACGGCGTCTATGAGCCGCATGTGAGCGAGGTGTGCGCGGCGGTGCACGACGCTGGTGGCCAGGTCTACATCGATGGCGCCAACCTCAACGCCCTCGTCGGTCTCGCAAAGCCCGGCCATTTCGGCGGCGACGTCTCGCACCTCAACCTGCACAAGACCTTCGCAATCCCTCACGGCGGTGGCGGCCCCGGCGTCGGCCCGGTGGCGGTAGCCGAGCACCTGGTGCCGTTCCTGCCCCGCACGCGCCAGTCGATTCAGCGACCTCAGGACCTCAAGCGCCAGGGCGCAGCTGTCTCCGGTGCGCCGTATGGTTCGGCCGGCATTCTGCCGATCTCGTGGTCGTACATCGCGATGCTGGGACCGGACGGTCTCCAGCAGGCGACCCAGGTGGCGGTGCTCGCCGCCAATTATGTGGCAGCGCGTCTCGCGGAGCACTACCCCGTGCTCTACCGGGGCCCCGGCGGGCTCGTCGCGCACGAATGCATCCTCGATCTGCGCGACCTCACGAAGGCCACCGGTATCACGGCGGAGGACGTCGCGAAGCGACTCATCGACTATGGCTTCCACGCCCCCACGATGTCGTGGCCTGTGGCAGGCACGCTCATGGTGGAGCCGACGGAGTCCGAGGACCTCGCAGAGCTCGATCGTTTCATCGACGCGATGATCTCGATCCGCGAAGAGATCGCCGCTGTTGAGCGAGGGGAGGTCGCTGCTGAGGAATCGGCACTGCGGCATGCGCCGCACACCGCCGAGTCGCTCCTTGTCGAGGAATGGACGGCGCCGTACTCGCGTGAGCAGGCGGCCTTCCCTGCGCCTGGTGTGCGCCGGGACAAGTACTTCCCGCCGGTGCGCCGGATCGACAATGCGTATGGCGACCGCCACGTGGTGTGCTCCTGCCCGCCGGTGGAGGACTACAGCTAGCCACACCCCGTCGGTGAAACCGACGTTGCACGGCTGAGGTCCCGAGCGTCCGGGTCTACGCTGGCCGCATGACGCTTTCGCCTTTGCATCATGAGCACGAGGCGCTCGGCGCCACCCTCATCGACTTCGCTGGCTGGGACATGCCCGTGCGGTACAGCTCGGACTTGGCGGAGCACCGCGCAGTGCGTGAGGCGGCCGGGCTGTTCGACATCTCGCACATGGGTGAGGTGGTAGTGCGCGGGCCCCAGGCCGCAACGGGTCTCGACCACGCGGTGGTCTCCGGGATGGAGCGCCTCGCGATCGGCAAGGCGAAGTACACGATGCTGTGCACGCCTGCAGGCGGCGTCATCGACGACGTCATCGTCTACCGCCGCGACTGGGACCACTTCATCGTGGTGGCGAACGCCGCCAACGTCGCCACCGTGGTGGCGGAGCTGACGCACCGCCTCTCGACGTTCGACGCGACCGTGACTGACATGACGACGGAGATCGCACTCATCGCCGTCCAGGGCCCGCGCGCTGAGGAGATCGTCGCGCACATGTGCGCGTTCGGTGCCGAGGACATCCGCGCCCTCGCGCCGTACACGTGGTGCACCGTGTTGCTTGAGGGTGATATTCACGCGATGGTCGCTCGGACCGGCTACACCGGCGAGGACGGTTTCGAGCTCTTTGTCGTCGCGGACGACGCGGTGGCTGTGTGGCGCCTTGCTCTGAGCCACGGCGAGCCCCACGGCATGCTCCCGTGTGGCCTGGCCGCGCGGGACTCGTTGCGCCTCGAGGCAGGCATGCCGCTCTACGGCCATGAGCTCACCCTCGCGACCACGCCCTACGACGTGGGCCTGGGCCGCATTGTGCAGACCGGTGCCGCACGCGTGCTCGTGCGGCCGGGCCTTGACGGCGCCGTGCGCTTGAGCGATGACAAGCAGCCTCGCGGTGACTTCGTGGGCCGCGAGGCTCTCGCTGCCGCGAAGGAGAAGTACGACGCAGCGATCGCCGATCCGGCATCGGCGCCGTCAGATCAGCGCGTTCTGGTGGGCCTTGTCGGCACGTCCGGCCGAGTTGCCCGGTCTGGCTATGAGGTGTTCCACGATGGCCAGCATGTTGGCGTCGTGTCATCGGGCGCGCCGTCACCCACGCTCGGCAAGCCGATCGCGATGGCGATGGTGCATCCGCGTGCCGCGGCCGAGGGAACGGCCGTGGAGATTGATGTGCGTGGCCGCCGCGAAACCATGACGGTGGCCGCGCTACCTTTGTACCGGCGAGCCTCGCAGTGATGCGCGGCCACTTCCTTCCAATTCGCGCGAAAGGGTTGGCTCATGTCCTCCGTTCCTGCTGATCTGCTGTACTCCGCCGAACACGAGTGGGTGGCGGGCGACGCCGAGCCCGGCTCGGTTGTGACCGT
>CAZRHL010000083.1:0-7845 GCA_964600005.1 uncultured Demequinaceae bacterium | reverse complement strand
GACGGCTACAAGGAGGACCCAGACGCCCTGCTTGCCGCGATCGAGAACGCGAAGGCGGAGACGGGCAAGCCGTCGATCATCGCGCTGTCGACGATCATCGGTTGGCCTTCGCCCACCAAGCAGAACACGGGCGGTGTGCACGGTTCGGCTCTCGGGGCGGAAGAGGTCGCAGGCCTCAAGAAGGTCCTCGGCTTCGACCCTGACAAGCACTTCGATGTTGCGCCCGAGGTGCTCAAGCACATGCACCAGGCGAAGGAGCGCGGTCAGCAGGCTCAGGCCGCATGGGAAGAGGACTTTGCCGCGTGGCAGAGCGCCGAGCCCGAGCGCGCCGCCCTCCTCGAGCGCCTCCGCAAGCGCGAACTTCCCACCAACTGGGACGACGCTCTGCCCACCTGGGAGGTGGGCACCAAGGTGGCCACCCGTTCCGCTTCAGGCGAGGTGCTCTCCGCTCTCGCACCCGTGCTGCCGGAGCTCTGGGGCGGTTCTGCTGACCTCGCAGGGTCGAACAACACGACGATGAAGGGCGAACTGTCCTTCCTGCCACCACACCGTTCCGTGAAGTCGTGGGAGGGCACCTGGTACGGCCGCACGCTCCACTTCGGCATCCGCGAGTTCGGCATGGGCACGATCCTCAACGGCATCACGCTCCATGGCCTGACGCGCGCATACGGCGGCACCTTCCTTGTGTTCTCCGACTTCATGCGTGGCGCCGTGCGCCTCGCCGCTCTCATGGGGATCCCCACGACCTTCGTGTGGACGCATGATTCCGTCGGTCTCGGTGAGGACGGCCCGACCCACCAGCCGATCGAGCACGTCGCAACGCTGCGCGCCATCCCCGGCATTGACATCGTGCGTCCCGCCGACGCCAACGAGACTGCCTGGGCGTGGAAGCACGCCCTCGAGACGACGAACCGCCCCACGGCGCTCATCCTCACGCGTCAGAACGTGCCGACGCTTGAGGGCACCTCGGCTGACGGCTTCGCCAAGGGTGCATACGTCATCGCAGGCGGTGACGAGGACGCCGACGTCCTCATCGTGGCGACCGGCTCCGAGGTTCAGGTTGCCCTCGCGGCGCGTGAGCAGCTGGCCGGCGGGGGCATCAAGGCCCGCGTCGTCTCAATGCCGTGCCGTGAGCTGTTCGAGCGCCAGGACGCCGCGTACCGCGAGTCGGTCATCCCGCCGAGCCTCAAGGCCCGTGTGAGCGTTGAGGCGGGTTCGCCGCTCGGCTGGCGGGAGATCGTCGGTGACGCCGGCCAGATTGTGGGCATCGACCACTTTGGCGAGTCCGCACAGGGCGATACGTTGCTTCAGAAGTACGGCTTCACGGCCGAGAACGTAGCGGCAAAGGCGAAGGCATCAATCGCCGCTGCCTCGTGATGAGCACCTCGTCTCCCGTCTTTGACGGGAGCAGCGCATTCGGTGAGGATGCCGTCCACGCGGCATCCTCACCGGGCGCCTGACATTCGCGCCTGTCCCGGGCGCGGTTCGTTCGACAGCAGCCCTGGAGGCTCCCCCGTGGTCAATCCCCTGCGCGATCCTCGTGACCGACGCTTGCCCCGCATTGCCGGGTCATGCGGATTGGTGATGTTCGGCGTCACCGGCGACCTCGCACGCAAGAAGCTCATGCCCGCGGTCTACGACCTTGCCAACCGCGGTCTCCTGCCCCCCGCCTTTGCCCTCACGGGCTTCGCTCGTCGTGAGTGGGACAAGGAAGACTTCGCGAAGGTCGTGCATGACTCGGTGAAGAAGTACGCCCGAACACCGTGGCGCGAGGAGACGTGGAACCAGCTCTCTGAGGGCATCCGCTTTGTCCAGGGCACCTTTGATGACCCCGCCGCTTTCGCAGAGCTGCGCCGCACCGTCGAAGAGCTCGATGAGCAGCGTGGCACCGGCGGCAACCATGCGTTCTACCTGTCGATCCCGCCATCGGCTTTCCCCCAGGTGGTGACGCAGCTGCGGGAGTCAGGCCTCTCTGACCCCAAGGACGGCACGTGGCGACGCGTCGTCATCGAGAAGCCATTCGGCCACAACCTTGAGACCGCGAACGAACTCAACGACGTCGTCAGCGAGGTCTTCCCGCCCGACGCTGTGTTCCGTATCGACCACTACCTCGGCAAAGAGACCGTCCAGAACCTCCTTGCGCTGCGTTTCGCAAACCAGTTGTTCGAGCCCATCTGGAATGCCCAGTACATCGATCACGTGCAGATCACGATGGCCGAGGACATCGGCATCGGTGGACGTGCAGGCTATTACGACGGCATCGGCGCGGCCCGTGACGTCATCCAGAACCACTTGCTTCAGCTTCTCGCGTTGACCGCGATGGAGGAGCCCGCATCTTTCGACGCCGCTGATCTGCGCACGGAGAAAGAGAAGGCGCTCCGTGCGGTTCGGTTGCCCGAGGACCTTGCGGCATCCACTGCTCGGGGCCAGTACGCCGCGGGTTGGCGTGGTGGCGAGATGGTGGGCGGCTTCCTCGACGAGGAGGGCATCGCACCCGATTCGATCACCGAGACATACGCCGCCATCAAGGTGGAGATTCCGAACCGCCGTTGGAGCGGCACCCCGTTCTACCTGCGTGCCGGCAAGCGCCTTGGCCGCCGCGTGACCGAGATCGCGCTCGTGTTCAAGAAGGCGCCATCGCCGTACTTCCAGCAGATCCAGGGCTCAGATGTCGGCACCAACGCGCTCGTCATCCGGGTGCAGCCGGATGAGGGCGTCACCCTCCGTTTCGGCTCGAAGGTGCCGGGCACCACAATGGAGGTGCGTGACGTGACGATGGACTTCGCCTACGGCAACGCATTCACCGACGAGTCACCAGAAGCGTATGAGCGGCTCATCCTCGACGTCCTGCTCGGGGACCCGCCGCTCTTCCCGCGTCACGAAGAAGTCGCGCTGTCGTGGCAGATCCTTGACCCGATCACCTCGTTCTGGGCGACGCAGGGCCAACCTGAGCAGTACCGCTCTGGCACCTGGGGACCTGCAAGTGCAGATGAGATGATGGCGCGAGATGGCCGAGTGTGGAGGCGTCCATGATCATCGACCTGCCGTCGACAACGACTGGCGATATCAACTCTGAGCTCGTCAAGCTGCGCAAAGAAGGCGGAGTCATCACCTTGGGGCGTGTGATGACGTTGGTGATCGACGCGACCGATGCCGACGCTGAGAAGGCGATCGCCACCGCGAACACGGCATCTCGCGAGCACCCGTGTCGCATCATCGTGCTGTCTCCTCGCGAGGGCGGGGACACTCTTGACGCCCAGATTCGTGTGGGCGGCGATGCTGGCGCATCTGAGGTGGTCGTGTTGCGACCTCCGGCCGCGACGATGGATCACGCGGACACGCTCGTCACTCCCCTGCTGCTGCCCGATGCGCCGATCGTCACGTGGTGGCCGGCTCTCGTGCCGCTCGTTCCGTCTGCGACTGGTCTTGGTGCGATGGCGCAGCGACGCATCACTGACTCAAAGGGCGAGCCAAACCCTGCGGCTGTCCTGTGCGGCCTGTCGGATGGCTACCGCCCCGGAGACACTGATCTCGCGTGGACCCGACTCACCCGTTGGCGTGCACTCCTCGCCTCCGCTCTCGAGCAGGTGAGGCACGCTGAGGTGACGAAGGCCCACGTGCGCGGTGACGTGAACTCGCCGTCGATCTTGCTCTTTGGCGCATGGCTGAGGGGAACCCTTGGATGTGAGTTCGAGGCGACATATGACTCTGAGGCAACGGGTCTCGTATCCGTCGTCCTTGACACCTCTGCGGGCGAGATCTCGATCCATCGCCCCGACGGCCACAACGCCACTCTCAGCCAGCCGGGTCAGCCGGACCACGTCATCGCCTTGCCGTCGCGCTCACTCGGTGAGTGTCTCGCCGAAGAGCTGCGCCGTATGGATGCAGACCCGGTGTACGGCGAGGCGCTACACGAGATTGTGCATTGCTCATGAGACGCGTATTTGTGTATCCAGACCACCAGGCTGTTGCCGACGCCGCCGGCGCCCGCCTCGGCCTCCTGCTGTCTGACACCGTCGCGACGCAGGGCCGCGCCGACGTCGTCCTCACGGGCGGCACGGTAGGGATCGATCTCCTCCGCAGCCTTGCTGCCTCCGCCTTGTCCGGCCTCATCGACTGGACAAGCGTCCACGTGTGGTGGGGTGACGAGCGATTTGTCGCGGCGAATGACGCCGACCGCAACTCGTTGCAGGCAGCTGACGCACTCTTGCGCCATGTTCCGCTTCCCGAAGAGAACATCCACCGGATGGGCTCGACGGAGGTGTACCCCACTGCGGAAGATGCGGCCGCTGCGTACTCGCGTGAGTTGGCCGAGCACGGCAACCCCGCATGGGATGTCGCGCTCTTCGGTCTGGGCCCGGACGGTCACGTCGCCTCGCTCTTCCCAGGGCACGACTCTTTCCGGGACGGACGCACCGGCGCTGATGTGCGCGCGGTCCACAACTCGCCCAAGCCTCCTCCGACTCGTGTCAGCCTTTCACTGCCGGCGATCAACCGCGCAAAGCGGGTGTGGGTCGTCGCGACGGGACATGCAAAGGCGGACGTCGTCGCACGGTGCATTGCAGGCGACCCTGAGCTGCCGGGCGCTGCAGTGCACGGCATCCAGGAGACTCTGTGGCTCATCGATGCAGAAGCGTCGACGAAGGTCTAGCCAGTGACATCCCCGGACGGCGAGGCGCTGCCCGGCGGCAACTCGGGAAGCCGCGTTGTGCGTGACGGCGGTTTCATCGTCAAGGACGCGACCCCGTCAACCGATGCCGTTCACCGCTACCTCGGCGCTCTCCACCAAGCCGGGATCGATGTTCCGCTGCCCCACGGGCGCGATGGCGCCGGGCGCCAGCTCCTTGAATTCATCGACGGCACGCCCGCAATGGCCGTGCCGCAACTCGATCACGCCGCGCTGCGACGCATCGGTGCGCTCGTGCGCTCTATTCACGATGCGAGCGAGTCCTTTGAGATTCCTGCTGGCATTGAATGGGCAAGCGCGATCCCTGCCCCCGGCGCTGAGCTGATGTGCCACAACGACCTCGCGCCGTGGAACCTTCTCATCGGCGAACGGTGGGTGTTCGTCGACTGGGACACGGCGGCTCCGAGCACGCGCTCGTGGGATCTTGCGTACGCCGCGCAAGCATTCACTCTCAACGACACCTCACGGGCGCCCGCGGAGGCGGCCAGCGGCCTCGCGGCGTTCGCCGACGGATATGGCGCAGACGCAGGACTGCGATCGACCTTGCCCGAGGTCATGATCAGGCGTGTCGACGCGATGGTCACACTCCTCGAACAGTCGCGCTCCTCCGGCACGGAGCCGTGGGCGTCAATGCACGATGAGGGCCATGGTGATCACTGGCGAGCGGTACGTGCGTATGTGGCGGACAACACCGACATATGGCGCCGTGCCCTCACTGACGGCACGAGCAACCGCCCCACTCAGGTATGAGTCGCCCGCGGCGAGAAACCTACTCTGCCGCGACAAATGCGCGGCGGGCACGCAACGCTTCCAGGGCCTCGTTGAGCAGCGCCTCGCCCTCCGCGTCAGAACGACGTTCCTTCACGTAGGCGAGGTGCGTCTTGTACGGCTCGTTGCGCAACGGCTCCGGCGGGTTCTGCGGGTCGAGACCTGCAGGAAGACCACACCGTGGGCAGTCCCACTCCGCGGGGATCTCGCGGTCCTCGCCGATTGCGAAACTGGGCCGTGTGACATGCCCCTTCACGCAGTAGTAGGAGAAGACCTCACGCGGCGCGGACTCCCCCCGCTCAGCCTCGCCCATCGGGCCTGCTCCGACCCGTGAACCTCGGATGGCGTTACCACCTGCCATGGTGTCAGCCCCTTTGCTTCGGTTTGCGTCGTGAGTGTGTCTAACCCACGTACTTGGTGATCAAGCCGAGAAGTACGACGGTCATGCCCCAGGCAATTGCGACGCCCCATGTGATGCGCGTCAGGTTGCGCTCACCAACGGCAGAACTCTGAACGCCGGAGGCGATGCCGCCACCGAAGACGTCCGACATGCCGCCACCGCGGCCCCGGTGCATGAGCACCAGGCCTAGCAACAGCAGGCCAGTGACGACCAGCATGACCCAAAGGATGGTCTCCAGAACCTGCACGATTCTCCTCGATCGATGGAAATTAGCACCAGGATACGCGACGAGAGCGTTCTCTCTTGCGCCGCCTATCCAAATGCGGAACCCACCGCGCCCTGGGACGCGGTGGGTTCCATTGCTTTAGGCGACCACGTGCTCCTGGAAGCGCACGATCTTCGCGAACTCCTCAGGGTCGAGGCTTGCGCCACCGACGAGAGCGCCATCGACGTCAGGCTCGGCCATGATCGAAGCGATGTTGCTCGACTTCACCGAACCGCCGTACAGCACACGAACGGCCTGTGCGACCTCGTCGTCGTACAACTCAGCGAGCTTGGTGCGAATAGCACCGCAAACCTCCTGAGCGTCCGCCGGGGTCGCAACCTCACCGGTGCCGATGGCCCACACGGGTTCGTATGCGATGACGACCTGTGCAGCCTTGTCGGCGTCGATGCCCGCGAGCGAACCCTCAACCTGAGCGAGGGTGTACTCAACCTGCTGGCCGGCCTTGCGAATCTCGAGGCCCTCCCCCACGCACACGATCGGCACGATGCCGTTGTCAAAGGCGGCCTTTGCCTTGGCGGCAACAACGGCGTCGGACTCTGCGTGGTATTCGCGGCGCTCGGAGTGGCCGACGACCACATAGCGGCAGCCAAGCTTTGCGAGCTGCGAACCGGAGACCTCACCGGTGTACGCGCCGGAGGCGTGCTCCGAAATGTCTTGAGCGCCGTAACCAATCTCGAGCTTGTCAGCGTCTACAAGAGTCTGAACCGAGCGCAACGAGGTGAAGGACGCCATCACGGCGGCCTCGACCGCGGAGAAGTCGTGCTTTGCGTCACGAAGAAGCCACGCGAGCTTCTGCACCGTGTGAGTCGCCTCGAGGTGATCGAGGTTGAGTTTCCAGTTACCTGCAATAAGCGGCGTGCGTGCCATGGTGCTCAGCCCTCCAGTACGGCGAGGCCCGGGAGGACCTTGCCTTCGAGAAGTTCAAGCGACGCTCCGCCGCCCGTGGAGATGTGCCCGAAGCCGGCCTCGTCGAAGCCGAGCAATCGGACGGCAGCGGCGGAGTCGCCACCGCCAACGACCGAGAAGCCATCAGCGTCGATCATCGCCTGTGCCACGGCCTTCGTGCCGCCGGCAAAGTTTGCGAACTCGAACACGCCCATCGGGCCGTTCCACACGATCGTCTTGGCGTCAGCGATCTTTGAGGCGAAGAGCTTTGCGGACTCAGGGCCGATGTCGAGACCCATGCGGTCTGCGGGAATCGCGTCGGCAGCGACGACGTCGTACGCGGCGTCGGCGGCGAAGCCCTCAGCGGCAAGGATGTCGGTGGGGAGAACAATCTCCACGCCGTTCGCCTTGGCGGTCTCTAGGTAGCCCTTGACGGTGTCAAGCTGCTCTTCCTCAAGGAGGCTCTTGCCCACCTCGAAGCCCTGCGCCTTGAGGAACGTGAACACCATTCCACCACCGATGAGGAGGCGGTCAGCCTTCGTGAGAAGGTTCGCGATGACGCCAAGCTTGTCGGAGACCTTCGAGCCACCGAGGACCACGGCGTACGGGCGCTCGGGGTCGGTCACGGCCTTGCCAAGCGACTCGACTTCCTTTTGCACGAGAAGTCCGGCGGCGGCAGGCAGGATCTGCGCAACGTCGTAGACGGAGGCCTGCTTGCGGTGCACCACGCCGAAGCCGTCCGAGACAAAGGCGTCGGCGAGGCTGGCGAGCTCGCGAGCGAGTTCTTCGCGCTCGGCGTCGACCTTGGAGGTCTCGCGG
>CAZRHL010000082.1:0-7893 GCA_964600005.1 uncultured Demequinaceae bacterium | reverse complement strand
TCGATCGACGCCTTGAAGGTGGCGTCGGTCTTCCAGTACTCGAGAACCTCGTTCTCGATCGCGGGGAAGGTGGGCGAAGCAGGCACGTCTTTGGACGAGCGGTGCAACGGATAGCGGGCTTCAGTCATGGCTCGCGGTCTTCCTTCGGTGGTCCGGCGTCGACTCAGTCGGTTGCGAGGACGCTCGCGGGGACCTCCCCCGCTCACGCGGTACCACCTCGCTTGCCACGCCACCCCCTGATGGGGGAAGCGTGGCCGCTCACATCGCTATGACGGGCGACCCGTGCGGTTCTAGTCAGTCCCGGGATGGCCCGGTTCCTTTCTTCCGCAAGCTCACCGGTGATTGCCGGGTCAATGCTGTTGCCAACAGTGTACGCAAGGACACTGACACGGACTGTCACCCACGCTTCACACCCCGCGATGACGCCGACGCTGGTGCCACCATGTGTTTCTCGTCACGTGAGGCGGCGGTCCGGAAGCAATTCGCGCGTTCGGCGCGTTCACCCTGAGAAGCCATGCGCAGCTCCGTCACGGGCGCGCGCAGCAGCGTCGCGCGGCTTCCCACTCACCACCACCACTCGCCGATGGATTCTGCTGTGCCTGACACCCCCACGCTCGAACTGCCCCGCGTCACCGACGCACCCCTAACCGAGCCGACCCTTGACGAGCCGAGCCTTGACGAGCCGACCCTTGACGCAATGGCGCAGGTGATCCCTGCAGAAGCGTCGGCCGACGCCTTTGTCGAGAGCGAGCCGACGACGCTCACGATGCCGGTTGTCGGCACCGCAGAACTCGTCGTGATCGAGGAGCCGAGCGCGGGAACGCGCTCGCAAGAGTCGCTTTCGGTCAGCCCTCGCCGTGCGCGCATCGCGCTTGTCACGCTCGCAGCGAGCGCGTTCGCCGCAGGTGTCAACGAGGCATCGATTGTGGCGATGAGCCCCCACATCGCGCGCGGTCTCGATGCGTCGGTCGCTTCAGTGGGCCTGCTCGTCACCGCTTTCTCGGCAACTGTGGTGCTCGCGACCTTGCCGCTCACGGTGATCACTCAGCGTTTCAGCAAGCGTGCGACGCTCACGGCCACTCTCGCCGTGTGGTCAATCGGTGTTGCTGTCGCCGCGATCGCGCAGTCGCTGCCGCAGCTGGCGACCGGGCGCATCATTTCTGCGGCCGCTCACGCACTCTTCTGGGCGCTCGTGGCGCCCACCGCCGTGAGCCTCTTCGCGCCTCACTTGCGGGGCCGGACCGTCACGCGCGTCATGGTGGGCTCCGCAATGGCGGGTGTGGTCGGCACACCGCTCGTGACGATGGCCGGGGCAAATCTCAGTTGGCGCTTGCCCTACATCGTTCTCGCTGGGCTCGGTGTTGTCCTTGCGGTCACTCTCGCCTTTGCTCTTCCGCGCTCGGGCCCTGGAGGCGGCGCAGGCACGCACACACGCGGCGATATCCCGTCGACTCGCGCTTTTGCGCGCGTGCTCGTTGTCGCCTTCCTTGCCGTCATGGCGATGTCGACCACGTGGACGTACATCGTGTCTTTCTACACGCGCCAGTCAGGCGTTCCGTCCGCGGCAGTTCCCGTCATGTTCGCCATCGGTGGCGTGGTTGCCGTCGCGGCGACTCTCTCAGTCGGCCCCCTGCTGAGCCGCCGCGTTGTCGAGACTGTGATCGGCGCGCTCACACTCCTCATCCTCGCGTGGGGGGTGCTGTCGATCGGCCATCAGGTCACCGCTGTCATCGCTCAGGTGCTGCAGGCCGCGGGCTGGGCCTCCTTGGTCGCCGCGTTGCTCAACTGGGCGATGCGCCACACCCCATGGCGCACGGATATCGGTGCCGCGACGTACACGGTGGTCTTCAGTCTGGGCGGCGCCATCGGTCCGGTCGTCGGTTCGACGATCGTGGCCGAATGGGGCACGCGCGCGCTCCCGCTCATGTCGCTGTTCCTCACCGCGATGGCGCTCGGGGTGGCGACTCGTGTGGACCGCCGAACCATCCGCAAGCTTCACGTGCCGCGACGCGCACGCCGACGCTCGGTGCCGCGGCGGTCTGTGCTCCGCCGCCCTCGCGGTTGAGGCCTATTGCTCTCCAGGCGACTGTGCAGCCTGGGCGATGACGGCGTAGGAGACGGTGAAGGGAGTCCCGCCCTTTGCCGACGCTGAGACGGCGCGGTCGACCAGCGCAGCCATCTCGGCCGCAAGCTGTTCCGCTGCCTCCGCCGTCAGTTCGATGACGTCCCGGCGCACTGCGGGAGCACCGGCTCGATGCGTTGATGTGAGTCGATACACGCGTTCGGTGGCGCCACCGCGCTTGCGGTGCTGCGCGACTTCAATGCGCTTCGCGTCGAGCAGTCGGTTGATCGCACGATAGAGGGTCGCTTGAGGCACATCAGGCATCCACGCCTGGATCTCACGCGTCGTGAGTTCACCAGAACCCAGCGCGAGAACCACTCTCATCCGTATTGGATGTAACACGACATCTGCTTGTAGTTCCCCCACACGCACATTGTAGGGAATCAATATGTAGGTATCGAGCAATTCTCATAACTCAACTACATATTCATTATTGATAATGGCAAATTGCACGTTCGGTGCAATTGGAAAGGCACCAAAGTCCCTCAGGACTTCGTCGCCAATCGCCGCTTGGCTACCCCCGGGAGGAACTTACCGGTCGCAGCGGCGTAGGTCGCATAGCCGTCATACGCCTCGACAAGGTACGCCTCCTCACGGCGAGTTTTCGCCTCAAAGAGGATGACAAGCGCCGCTACAAGGGCCCACACCACCGATGATCCACGCGCGCAAGCGACACCGATCACCACGATCAGCACCGCCGTGTACATCGGGTGGCGCACCCACCGGAACAGCCCGGCCGTGCGAAGTCCGGCGCCATTGGGCTCTGGCACCGGCGTCAACGCTCGCCCCAAGTCGCGCGCCGCGAGCAGCATGCCGATGCCCCCGATGAGGAAGAGGACACCACCGAGTTCGCGCAGTGCCGGCGCGGCAGGACCCCACGAACTCGGCCACACCCCGATTCCGACAAAAAGCAACGCCTGGGCCGCGACAAGTGCCACGTCGATCACTTTGTGGCGTGACGAGCGGGCGACGCGGGGCCGAGGCATGACGAAAGCGTACCGACACGAGCGTCGGCACCCGAAGGGGCCCGCTCGCAAAGGGCCCGTGGCACGCGACGGGTTTCGTCTAGGATGCGGGCGCTGGCCCCGCCGAGGATCCCCACTTCACGCTCAACGGCATTTCAAACGGCCGGGGTGCATCGGGGCCTTCCGCAGCGAGCGTGACCCATCGCGCAACGAGTCGGCCCTTGACTGCGCCGTCCTGAACCACGCCCGTCAGATCGAGCTCGTCGAAGACACCTCCGGTCAGCCCGTCGAAGCCTGTGATCGACACGTCGTCGGGCACCCGGAGGCCGAGATCCTTTGCCGCGTCCCACACGCCCCATGCAAAGACGTCCGCCTGACACACCACCGCCGTGGGACGTTCGCCATCGGGCAACGACAAGATCTTCTTTCCTGCCTCATACGCATGCTCACGGGTGACGATCGGGCACGTCGCAATGTGGCTCGGTGCCATGCCTGCGCGTGCGAAAGCCTCGATGCGCGCCCTCGGCACGTGCTGGGCCACCGAGTTGGGCAGGCCATCGATGAGGGCACGCGATTGAGCGCCGTCGAGAATCCTCAGCTGCGAGTCCTCCAGCGTGGGGCGCAACATGACTGTAGCGATCCGTGTGTGACCCCAATCCTGGAGAGCCCGGAGGATGCGCAAGGACGGATTGACCGCATCCATCGCAACGGCCTTCTCCTCATCGGGAACACCGTCAAGCCTCACCCACGGCACTCCCCGCTGAGCGAGCATCGCGTCAGTCTCGGCAATCCCATCGATGCGGCGCACCGTGATCGCGGCGTCGTAGATGGCGCCTTCGTGGAGGCGATGAGTCGCGTCGTCCGTCACCGGAGGCAACAGGAGCACGCCATAGCCAAGGTGGGCAAGCTCACGAGAGAGTCCATCGATCACCTGCAACGCGAACGGATCGGTGTCCGGCGCCTCAAGCAGCGCACGGGTGACCACGGCGACCACTTTCGTGCGCCCCGAGGCGAGCGCCCGGCCAAGCGCGGACGGCCCGGCGTAACCCAGCTCTTGGGCGGCGCGTTGGACTCGCGCAGTCGTCTCCGCTGACAGCCGCGACGGGTCTGAGAACGCATACGACGCCGTCGACTTGGCCACACCCGCCGCCTTGGCAACATCGGCAAGCGTCACGGGCCTACGGTCGGTCATTGACATCTCCTGGACACGTGGGGCGACAAGGATGATGTGAGCCTAGTGGGGGACTGCTCACGGCGTCGTCGCCGCGCTGAATCAATGCGGGGAGATCGGTGCGACTGCGAAGTTCCCATACTCACCTTCAGCCGCCGTTGGCTCAGGCAAGAAAGCGCCATCAAATGCCGGTGCGACGCTCGCGGTCGGCACAGGCTCAGCCACCGGCGCAGCGACAAACTGCGTCGGAGCGGCCACCTCGACGTACGACCACTGCTCCGTCTCAGGTTCCTCGGGACCGGGCACAAACAGCGCCTCGGCGCTCGCCGTCACGTCGACCTGGCGGCCGCTGCGATCGAACCGTTCCCACACGGCGAGCGGGATGCGCGAGATGAGCACGCTGAGGAGCTCAAAGCGGACGCGCGCCTCATCCCACGAGGTGGTGGCGTCGGTCCACAAGTACATGACGTCGGCATCAATCGTGAGCGAGCGTCCCCTGAACGCGGGGTGCAGGAGCGCCTCCTGCATCGCAGGGTCGAGGAGTGTGTGAACAAAGGTCGGCTCATCGCTGTAGACAGCCAGCCGCGCGTCGAACTCGGGGTTGCCGGTGGCGACCGGCAGCCCGCCGATATCCATCGGACCGCGCTTGGCGCCCACCGGCACTACCTGCACACAAGGCAGTGGACGCGGCAGCGCGAGAAGCTCAACAGTCACGCCTTCTGTGACAAAACGCTGGACGGTGCGACCGCGCCACTGTCCGCTCACGCACGGGGTGCGGCGCCATCCCGAGAACGGGTGGGTATCGAATGCACTGGGGATCTCAGGGGTCGACTCAGCGTGGAACGTCAGCGCGTGCTGACCGGCAAAATCCTGCGCTTCGCGCGAGGACTTGTCCGCCCGTTCCCACATGGTCTCCTCCTGTCTGACGTTTGATGAGAGCACCGGAGGGACCCGCTGTGACGCCGGAACAGTGTGATCAATGTCACACTCCGAGCGTGTCGCACGGACGCGAATGTGCGTAAATACCCCAGGGGGTATGCTACCTTCTCGCACGACAGCTCTTTACGTGAGGAGGACGCCATGTGCTCACCGATTGCTTGCCCCACCTGCGGGAAGACCACGTGGACCGGATGCGGCATGCATGTTGACGAGGCGCTCGCGGGCGTGCCCGCGGCTCAGCGCTGCGAGGGTCACGACTCGAACTGAGGCCCCAAACCTCGGACAGCAGACCACAGACCTCAGGCCCAGAACGTCAGTCCGCGGCGCGTTACTTGCCGCTCCAGTTCTTCTCCGCACAGTTGCTGTGGTCCTTGCCATCGGCATTGGCATAGACAGCCTGCTTGGCGGCCTTGTCCGCGGCCTTCTGGGCCGCCTTCTCAGCACGGGCCTTCTCTGCGCGAGCAGCGGCTTCGGCCGCAGCCTTTGCCGCCTCCTGCTCCTGGACGATGCGGGCTGACTCCGCCGTCAATGCCTCGACGCGCTTGTCGAGAGCGCTCTGGTCGACGGAGCCGATTGCGGTGACGGCCGCCAACGGCAAGGGCGCACGCTGTGGCGCGGCAGCCGCGAATGACACTGAGCTCGCGGGACTTGCGGCAGCGGTGCTGCTCAGCACCGCGATTCCCCCGGCGACAGCGATTGCAACTGCTCCGGCGGCGGCGCCAACGGCGCGCCAGCCCTGGCGTGCAGGTGCGTGCGGCTGCACGGAGGTCGTCTCCGTCTCCCGGCTGTGACGACGTGTGACGCGTTCGCTGTGGTTCTCAAGCATCGTTGCCTCCAGATGGGTGGGCGCCGTGCGCGCGCCCTTATTAACCAATACGAACCCCGCGCCCAAACCATTGGGGGGAATTCCCGATACTTCTGGATCGGACTTCAGGGCCTCGAGTGAGCTCCCCCGTAGACTCGCCGTGTGCCCCACCGCTCTCCACGCGTCTTCGAGCCGCGTTTCGACGCGGTCGGCCTCATTGCGGCCACTCTCTTCGCCGCGCTGTCGCTGTTGCCCTCGCTCCTGCCTCGCGTGCCTTTCATTCAAGGCGTCGCCACGGGCGTCACGCTCATGATCGGCTACGGCGCAGGCGTGGCGGCTGTGGGCGTGTGGCGCTACCTCGAGCTCCCGTCTGTTCGCTCAAGAAGACGACGCTGGGTCATCATCAGCGGGGCGGCGGCACTCGCACTCGCTGCTCTCGCGGGTTCGATCTGGCAGTTCGTCAGCTGGCAGAACGAGATTCGGACGGCGTACGGAATGCCCCATCTCACCGCTTCTGTGTGGCCGATGGTCGCCGGGGTCGCGCTCGTCCTCGCGGTGGTCGTTCTCATCATCGGTCGTGCCCTGCGCCTGCTCTTTCGCAAACTGAGGGACTTCCTCGACCGGTGGCTTCCGCGTCGGCTCGCGATCGTCCTTGCGACGGCGGGGATCGTCCTTCTCTTGTGGCTGCTCGTATCAGGCCTCTTGCTGCGCGGGTTCTTCTTCGTTGCCAATGGCGTGTTCTCGGGAGCGGACCGGGGGGACAAGCCAGGAGTGACGCAGCCGATGAGCCCCTTGCGCTCAGGCAGCCCCGAGTCGCTCGTGCAGTGGGATGACTTGGGCCGCCAAGGCCGCGCCTTCGTGTGGCAGGGCGCGAGCGCCGAGAACATCAACGAGTTCACCGGCGGTGGCGCGCTTGAGCCCATCCGCGTCTACGTGGGCTTGCGGTCTGCGGACACGGTCGAGGAGCGTGCCCAGCTGCTTCTTGAGGAGCTCCAGCGCACCGGGGCCTTCGAACGCGAGGTGCTGATTCTGGCGACCACCACGGGGACGGGGTGGATCGATCAGAACGGCGTCGAGCCCGTCGAGTATCTGTGGAACGGCGACACCGCGATCGCGGGCGTCCAGTACTCCTATCTACCCAGCTGGATCTCACTGCTTGCTGACCAAGAGGCGGTGAAGGAGTCCTCTCAGGTGACGTTCCGGACCATCTACGACTACTGGTCGACTCTCGACGAGGATGACCGTCCCCGGCTCTACCTTTACGGCCTGTCGCTCGGCTCGTACGGCGTCGAGTCGGTCTTGGGCTCGATTGACATCATCAACGAGCCGGTCGACGGCGCGCTCATGGTGGGCCCGCCCTTCGTCAACCCGCTCCACCGTGATCTCACCGATTCTCGCGAGAAGGGTTCGACGGCGTGGTTGCCGCGCGTCTCGGATGGCCGCACCGTGCGATTCACCACGGAGGCCGACGCTCTGGGCGAGCAGGGTGAACGGTGGGGTCCCAGCCGTCTTGTCTACCTTCAGCACGGCTCAGATCCGGTGGTCTTCTTCTCCCCCAGCCTCGCGTGGAATCGTCCGGCCTGGCTCGAGCCTGGGGGCCGCGCGCCAGATGTGTCGCCCCGGATGACGTGGTTCCCTGTCGTGACAATGTGGCAGACGCTGCTCGACCTTCCCGCGGCAGAGTCGGTACCGGCCGGTTACGGCCACAACTACACGATTCGCGCGAACCTCCAGGCGTGGGTGTCAATCACCCAGGTCGAGGATTGGCGCGACACCGATACGTTGCGCTTGACGCGATTCCTCGAAGAGCGCCGGGACGAAGAGAGGTCCTTCATCGATCAACTGAGCGAATAGCGCGCGCTCAACGCCGCTAGATGGTGAACTCTGGGCC
>CAZRHL010000081.1:0-7914 GCA_964600005.1 uncultured Demequinaceae bacterium | reverse complement strand
CGGCACCATCGTCGGTGACGAAGACCTCACCGTGCTGGAACGGGTTCATGGTGCCGGGATCGACGTTGAGATACGGATCGAGTTTCTGCATCGTCACGCGCAAGCCGCGCGAACGGAGAAGGCGGCCGAGGCTAGACGCCGTCAGGCCCTTTCCCAGAGAGGAGACGACGCCCCCCGTGACGAAAATGTGCCGGGTGACGTGATCCGTGCGGGACCCAAAGTGCGTTCTCTCCACGGGCTTCGAGGCTATCACCTTGCGGGCACTTCGTACTCGCCATCGCGGCGCGCCGAGCGTCAAGTGTTAGGAACTTGGCACCGTTGGTCGGTTGTCGATCGTTCCGTAGACGCCGTGTCCGCCATCACGTTGCTCGATGAGGCCGAAGACCACCTGCGGGCCGAGCAACACCGGTTGTGTCGCGAGAACGACGCTCGGCCGCTCTTGAGCTGACGCTTCGTCGATCGTGTCGATGATCTCGGCGGCGGTCGGGTGCGGCGCATTCGCCGTGTCGCCGTGGGCGACGACGATGACGGTGCTTGGCACATACAGTTCCCAGATCGCGACGGCGCGTGCTGCGACAATTCCGCCGCCTTCGGGTCCTTCGCCGGTGACAAGCACGATGGCGTCGATTGGGGCGGGAGTCGTCGGAGCACCGGACGCGTCCTCGGTGAGGGACTCAGCTGAGTCGATGACGAGGATCTCAGCTCTCTCAAGCGACGTGCGGATCACGTCGGTGGGTTGCAGTTCAGGAGAGCCATCGAGAACGATCGGGTCGTCTGGCGAGCCCTCCGGGCTGGCCGTGGTGCCTGCGGGCAATGCACCCGGCATAAGCGCTTGCGCGATCGCATGGCTCAACAGCATCTGCGGTGACGCGTCAGCGGCGCCCTGCACAACGCCGGTGAGGTTGTCAGCGAGTTCGCCGCGGAAGGTGCCCCACTGGGCGTCCCACCACTCTTCGCCAAGGGTCGCAATGACGGCAACGGTGGCGCCAGCATCAGTGAGGACGTACTCCACTGCGCTGCGATCGTCATCCGTTGCGGTTGCCGTCGCGACAAGAGCAACCCGCATGCCGTCGAGGCGTCCCTGAGTGGATGCTGGAGCAAGGTCGGCCAGCCATTGCTCGGCGTCGGCGCCAGGTTGCATGGGTGTCGCACTCGTCGTGCCGCTGGCTGCCGGCTTCGCATCGACGTCCCGCGGCGCGGCGAGACCCACCACCACGCCTATCGCGAGCGCCGCGATGATCGCCGCTGTCGTCGCGAGCTTGCTGCCGCTCACGAGCCACCGAACCAGGAGTCAATGAGGTCACGCACCTCGGGGTGGAGGGTGAGCGCCCCAGCGAGCGCTGCGACCGCGATGACGATGAGGATCCAGCTCTGCGCGCGGGACCACCGTGGCCGGTACAGGCGGGCGAGCATGCCACCGTCAATCCACGCCGTGCCTGCGGCCACGCGGGCGAGCAACGCTGACGCTCCGCGCGGCGACTCGATGAGTTCGGGCAGCGTCGTCTCAAGGCCAACTGTCGCGATCGTGCGAGCACCAGCCGACGCCGCAATCGCGACGGCGAGGTCCGCCGATTCAAGGCGGGAGTCGCTCGACACGTATCGGACGCCGAGTGCACCGAGGCGAGTGGCCGCGGCCGTGTGGGACTCTCCATGAACCACCACCCGCTCGGCCTTCTTCAGCACGTCATCGCTCACGCCGTCAAAGGGACCCACGATGAGCCCGATGCGGTGAACGGCTGCGACAGCGTCGGCCGCTTCGCCCGTGGTGACGACCACCATTCGCATCTCCTTCACGGCAGTGCGCAGGGTGCGGAGCTGGCGTTCGAAACCGGCGCCGGCTGCCACAACGAGGACATCCTTGCCTGCGAGGTCGAGGTCAAGACCGCGCACGGCGCCGCCTTCGATGAGCGCGGGGCCGTCGCGATGGATGAGGTCAAGTGCGCCCGCCGTCACTTCCGGGACGCGCAGGGCTGACCCTGCTGGCGCCTTGGCGAGTTGCTCTTCGATGTCTTCGGCGGTCACCGCCCGCAGATGAATGTCGGTGCCGTCGACGTCGATGGTGGCGTTGTCGCCCTCTTCTGCGATGGCGACCACTGCCTGAGAGCCGTCCGCGATGCCGAGCACTGTGCGATCTGCGGCGTCGTACAGGGGGATGCCCCTCGCGATGAGACGCTCCGCCCCCCGCGCCGTGAAGCGGCCAGTGAGCGATGGACTCGCGTTGATGACACATGCCGGAGCCTTGTTGGCAAGCGCTTCAGCCGATGCGGCGTCGATGTCGACGCGGTCGATGATCGCGACGTTTCCCTTGGCCAGGGTTCGCGCAAGGACACGTGGATCCCGGCCCAGTCGCACAGTGCCAGAGATGGTGCTGTTCTTCGCGGAGGGGCTGCGAGGCGTCATTTTGTCATGGTGCCATGCGAGCGCCCTCAAGGAGCTCAAGCGCGTGGGCGCGTGCCGATGCCGAGTCCTCCTCACCCGACAGCAGCCGGGCAATCTCCCGCACTCGGTCCTCACCGGACACTTCATAGACCTGCGACACCGTGACCGCTCCGTCGGACGACTTCTCGACCACCACGTGCCGATCGGCGTACGCGGCGACCTGCGCAAGATGCGTCACGACAATCACTTGATGCGTCCGCGCGAGCGCGGCAAGGCGTTGGCCGACGGATTGGGCGGCCTTTCCACCGACTCCCGCATCTACCTCGTCGAACACGAAGGTGTGGCCCTCATTGCCGTGCCCGGCCAGGGCCACTTCCACGGCAAGCATGATGCGGGAAAGCTCACCGCCCGACGCTGCCTCGGCGATGGGACGTGCTGGTGCGCCCGGGTGCGCGGCAAGCAGCATCGTCACCTCGTCGGCGCCATGCGGACCGAGGTCTCGCGGTTCAACGCGGACAGCGACCGCGGCGTCGGCCATTGCGAGCATCGTGAGCTCCTGCTCGACATGCGTGGCGAGGCGCTCCGCGGCGTCGCGCCGCCCTTCGGTCAGCTGCACCGCAAGCGACTCTGCCTGTTCGCGTGCCTCAGCAGCACGCTGACGCGCAGTGTTCACCTGCTCATCCCAGTCGCCGCCTGCAGCAAGCTCTCTGCTCAGCGACTCCCGCAACGCGATGAGGCCGTCAGCGTCGACGCCAAAGCGGCGCTCAAGCCCGCTGATGGCCGACAGCCGCGAATTGATCTCATCGAGCCGCGCAGGATCCGCCTCAAGGCGATCGAGGTAGGACGCGAGCTCTTGCGCGGCGTCGGCCGCTCCATACAGGTAATCCGCTACCCGTGTCGCGAGAAGTGCGAGGGTCTCGTCATGCCTGCCCGCCTCGTCGAGCGCGCGGCGGGCGGACTCAAGTGCGACGCTCGCCGTGAACTCACGATCGCCGGCAAGCGCCTCATGAGCGAGCGCAGCGGCGGCACGCAGCTCCTCTGAATGGGTCAGCACCTGCGCCTCGCGCGCCAGCTCCGCCTGCTCGCCTGGCTGGATGTCGGCGGCGTCGAGAGCATCGAGATCGATGCGGGCACGGTCGATGCGCGCGCGCTCCGTTGCCTCGGAGCGTTCAAGCTCCTCAAGTGTCTTCGCGGCCTCACGCCACGTGGTCCACGCGTCCCGGTACTTCGTGAGCAGCACCGCGTGTGTGCTTCCCGCATAGAGGTCAAGGGTTTCGCGCTGTCGCGCCGGCGTGCGCAACCGCACCTGATCGGCCTGACCGTGGACTGTGACAAGCTCCGAGCCGATCTCGCCAAGCAGCGCCTGCGGCACCGTGCGCCCGCCCACGATGGCGCGCGAACGCGTCGTCGCGCTCACCACCCGCACGATCGTCACGGTGCCGTCGTCGTCAATGACGGCGCCAGCGTCGGCCGCACGTTCTCGCGCCGCCGAGTTCTCGGGCACGTCAAGCACCGCCTCAGCCGACGCTTCTGCCGCGCCCACGCGCACCGCGTCGGGTGTGGCCTTGCCGCCAAGGATGAGGTCAAGGCCCGTGAGAATCATCGTCTTGCCCGCGCCTGTCTCACCGGTCACGACGGTGAGTCCGGGGCCGAGCGATACCGATGCGCGGTCGATCACCCCGAGCGAGGAGATCGTGAGTTCGTGGAGCATCTACTCCCCGTCCCCGTTTGCCGGACCGCGCCACCCCTCGATCGGCAGGCCGAACTTGCGCACCAGGCGTTCGGTGAAGGGAGCGTCGGACGTGCGCGCGAGGCGAACCACTTGCTCCCCCAAGCGCACCTCAATGCGTGAGCCACGCTCGACCTCAACGATCTCGGCGCCGTCGAGAACGAGCAGCGCCTCGGCGGGCGAACGCTCAAGCACTTGCACCGCGAAGTATGAGGTGGGACCCACCACGAGGGGACGCGCAAAGAGCGCATGTGCCGCAAGCGGGACCATGAGAAGAGCCTCAACGTCTGGCCATACGACGGGGCCGCCGCCGGAGAAAGCATGCGCGGTGGAGCCAGTGGGTGTTGCGATGACAACGCCATCGCAACCGAAGCTCGTGAGGGGACGGCCGTCAACGCCGACCGCGACGTCGAGGGTGCCGAGCATCTCCATCCGCTCGACGGTCACCTCATTGAGCGCCCAGCCGTGCTGCACCTCACCGTCGACGTGATGAACCGTCACATCGACAGTGCGGCGCTCTTCGATCCAGAAGTCGCCGCTCGCAAGGCGAGATGCCGCGTGATGGACGTCCTCGCGCTCCATTTCGGCGAGGAAGCCCACATGGCCGAGGTTGACGCCAAGCAATGGTGCGCCGGTGTCCCGCGTGTCCCGCGCCGCTCGCAGCATTGTGCCGTCGCCGCCCAACACCATGACGGCGTCAATCGGTTCGCCGTCCACCTCGGTGCAGACGCTGATGCCCGCTTCCGCGAGAGCAGCACGCGCCACCTCCGCGGCCTCGAGGGTCTCGGGCCGGAAGGGATTCGAGGCAATCAGAATGCGGCGGGTCATGGCCTTCCTTCGTGCAGCGCGGCGATGGCGGCATCGAGTTCCTCAGGGTTGAGGTGCGGCGACGCCGCCGCGTTCCTAGCCTGCCATGTCTGGCGGGCCCACACGAAGAATTCCACATTCCCGCTGGGACCTGGCAGGACGCTGGGCTCAAGTGCGACGATACGCAGCCCTTCGGCAAGGATCGCATCACAGACCCGCCGCACCGCTTCGATACGTCGCACCGGCGAGGCGACGACGCCATGCTTGTCGAGCGCTGCCCGCGACAGTTCGAACTGGGGCTTGATGAGGAGGACGAAGTCAGCGTCGGCTGCTGCCGCCGCGGCCAGTGGCGCAATGACGAGCGTGAGCGAAATGAAGGAAAGGTCTCCGACGACCAGCTGCGCGCCCGCCCACGGCGAGTCCGCCGTGAGGTCTCGAACATTGAAACCCTCGACCGTGCTCACACGAGGGTCGGCGCGGATCTCGGGGGCGATTTGGCCATGGCCCACGTCAATCGCAGTGACGTGTGCGGCGCCTCGCTCGAGGAGAACTTGAGTGAAACCGCCAGTGGACGCACCAGCATCGAGCGCGTGGCGCCCCACAACCTGAAGTCCACGCGGGATGAAGTGCTCGAACGCTCCGGCGAGTTTGTGTGCTGCCCGGGACACATACGTGTCGGCCTGGTCAGCGAGAGTGACGACGGCGTCATCTGCGACGTCGAGGCTCGGTTTCGTCTCGATGTTCCCGTTGACGAAGACGACGCCGGCCGCGACGAGCTGTTGGGCGTGCGAACGAGAACGTGCGAGCCCGCGCGCGTGAACCGCGCGGTCAAGCCGCATCAGCGAGGCGGCTTAGGGCTCCTCGCGCATGCGCGAGGACAACGAATGCTGAATCTTGTCGAAGAACTCTGCTTGCGCGTCAAGGTCCTCAGGGACCTCAGTGACGGCCTTGAGAGCCTTCTGCACTTCCGGCGGGTAGTGCACCTCGCCAAGGGGCTCGCGGGTTTCTTCGAACTTGCTCATATCAGGAGGCTACTCCGAAGTCCCGGATGGTTCCACCATCGATCGACCCGCCCGCGTCAATTGCGGCCCAAGCGGCAGCGCATGCGGCACGAACGGCGTTGATTCCTTCGCCCGATACCGTGAGCGCAGAGCCGTCGACGCGCGCGGACGCCTCCCCCACGTGCCAGGTGGATCCATCGCGACGAGGCGCCGGGTGCACCTCAGCGAGGCAGCGCAGGTCCGCACCAATGAAACTCGGGCGCTCATCGCGGGGGCAAAGAATGACGTCTGGCTCGGCAGAGACGCCCGTCAGCACGAGAAGTCCCGGCATGCCGGCTGCGCGCGCGCCCTTGAGGTCGGTATCGAGACGGTCGCCGATCGCGAGGGGCTTGCGGGCGTGAACCGATGCTGCAGCCAAGTGGAACATCGTCGGCTCGGGCTTGCCAGCCGCGGTGGGCTGCACACCAGTCGCATTGACAACAGTGCCGACGAGAGAGCCGTTACCAGGCGCGATGCCGCGTTCGTTGGGAAGGGTGAGATCGAGATTCGAGGCAAAGTAGCGCGCGCCACCCTGAATCGCGTACGCGGCTTCTGCGAGGTCGCGCCACGAGATGTCGGGTGTGAAGCCCTGTGCCACAGCGTCGGGCGCGTCTTGGGCCGAGTTCACGAGAGTGAAGCCCATTTCGGTGAGAGCGGTGCGAAGGCCCTTGCCGCCGACTGCGAGCACATGCGCACCTGGGTCGAGGTCGGCTGCCATGAGCCGCGCAACCGCCTGAGCGGCGGTGAGCACCTCGTCGGCGTCCGTCGGAATGCCGAGGTCGCTCAAGTGCTCCGCCACCTCGTGGGGCTCACGGTTGGCGTTGTTCGTCACGAAGATGAGGCTCATGCCTGCTTCGCGTGCCGCCTCAAGCGCAGCTGGCGCCGTGGGAATCGCATGGGGGCCACGGTAAGCAACGCCATCGAGATCAACGAGGCCCGCATCAAAGATGTCGTAGAGCGGGGCGTCGGTGCCTTTGAGGTCCGAGTCAGGCAATGTCGTCTCCCGTCTCGTCAACAGGTGTGGGGCCGTCAGCGTCAGCGTCGGTGAGCGACAGGTCGTCAGTGTCGTCGGCCGTGAGCGCAGCGTCCCCATTGTCATGTGCTTCTGCGTCGCCTTCGACGTCGAGAGCGTCATCCTCGAGGTCATAGACGACGACGTGGTCTTCTTCGTTGATCGGCTCCTCTTCGACGAGCGGAGCGGGCGGCTCGACTTCGTCCGCACGGCCCGCCTTCTCTAGCAGGGCGTATCGGGCATGCTCAATCCGCGCGCGCTGATCGTCGTCGGTGGGGATCAGGTTCTCGAGAATCAGCAGACCGGCCTCGACCTGTCCCATATCGGCTCGTGCGCCCGCAACCACCATCTGGAGCTCAACTTGGGCGGTGCGCGGCAAGGTCGCAGCAGGCGGCGAAGATGCGAGTTCGAGCGCCTTTTCGGGACGGCCAAGACCGCGTTCGCAGTCTGCGACGAGCGCCAGATGTTCGTTCGAACCGCTCAATCGAGTCACGGTGCGGAACTCACGAAGTGCTTCGGCGTACCGGCCTGTTGCATAGGCCGTGATGGCTGCGGCTTCACGGACGATATCGACGCGACCGCCGCGAGCGAGCGCTACCTGTGCATGCCGGTATGCGAGTTCAGGATCCTCTTCGAGCATGCGACCCGCCATGACAAGGTGGCGGCCGACGTCCTCGGCGTTGTCCTTGCTCAGTGTGCGCAGGCGAGCCCGAGCGTCACGGTCAAGATCCGCGGCCGAGACATCCTCCGGGATGTCTGGCACATCCATGCGGGGGGCGTTGTCCCGTTCACGCGACACTCGCGGCCGGTCCGAGAAGCCATCGCGCTCTGGTCGTGAACCTCGATCGCGGTCGCCTCCCCAACGGGGGCGCGAGGAATCGTCGCCATCCCTACGCGGACGGTAGGGACGGTCACCACGATCAGGACGCGAGCCACCCTCTCCGTCA
>CAZRHL010000080.1:0-7998 GCA_964600005.1 uncultured Demequinaceae bacterium | reverse complement strand
AGATGAAGCGCTTCATCTTGGGGTTCCAGCGGCTGGTCTGGTGTCCGAAGTGGACACCTGCATCAAGCAGCTGGCGCATGGTCACGACTGCCATGGCGATCGTCCTTGTCTGCACGCGCAGGCGTGCTGAGGAGCGGGAGAGAACTCCCTGAGTTTTCGGTTGACGATGGGGGCCGGGTGGTCCACATCCCTAGTGCCAACGCGGCTCCGCACCGGCTGTTCGGCCGGACCTTTGCTTCACCGGCGCCCTCCTGCGTGGCAGGCGGGCGAATGGCACGCGTTGTCACCCGCTCACACGGGTGCGGGACTATCGTAGCCGATTCGCTTGGGCACTGCGCTCAGCGGACGGATGTTCACATCTGCGCCATTGTGCGCCTATCCCCCGTCGGCCGACCGCCGCGGACCTTCGCCACGTGCGCTGTGGTCCGCTCGTCACATGGTGCACGGAGGATCGCCAGGGCGGCAACGGGTGCGTGTCGGAAGCGTCGGCTTCGTGATCGGCGTGGTGTCAGCGACGGTGGCAGCGCCCGCTCTGCCTGCCACCATCCCCCTGTCCCCGCCTTCTGCGGCCGACGCTCGGGTCGGGCACTCCCTGACAGGCGCCGAGGCCGTCGCACCGTGCGTTCTCCCCGTACCCGGCGCTCACGTGATGGCGCTCGCCAGCATTCCACGCGAACGATGGCAGGCGGGCCATCGCGGAATCGACATCGCGTCGGCAGCGGGCGATGAGGTCGTTGCACCTGCTACAGGGACGGTGGAGTACGTCGGCTTTGTCGTTGATCGGCCAGTCATCACCTTGCGCCACGCGGAAGGCCTGCGCACCTCTCTTGAGCCAGTGGAGTCGCCGCTCAGCGTGGGCGATGCGGTGGAACGCGGCGCGCCCGTGGGCACTGTCTCGTCAGCAAGCGGACACTGCACGCCCAACGCCTGCGTCCATTGGGGCATGCGGAACGGAGATGACTACGTAGACCCGCTCACATGCATACCCGGCTTCGGCACCGTGGTGCTCTTGCCTTTGAGCGGTGCTTAAGCGAAGGCACCCGTCTTGATGAGGCTCTCGCGGAGCTTCTTCACCGCAGCAGAGTGGATCTGCGACACACGAGACTCCGTCACCCCGAGGATCTGACCGATCTGGGCGAGCGTGAGGTTCTCGTAGTAGTAGAGGTGGAGCACCTGCTGCTCGCGATCGCGCACGCCCTGAACCGCCGTAGCGAGGAGGGAGTGGGTCTCACGAACTTCGACCGACGTCGACACCCCAGGCACCGCAAGCGCGGCGACCGACTCGATACCGCTCGTGTCCGGTTCGGTGCCAAGAGAGTCGAGCGCGGCGACATGGCTCAACGCGACCTGCGCACGCACGGTGCGAACCTCGGCGATCTCCCAGCCAAGCTCTTGAGCGACGTCGTCATCTGTCACCTGGCGGAGCAACCGCTGCTCGAGTGCACGCAGCGCGGTCTCGACGGCGCGGGCCTTCGAGCGGACCGAGCGCGGGACCCAGTCGGCGGCGCGCAGTTCGTCAATGATCGCTCCGCGGATGCGGGTCGATGCATAGGTCTCAAACTTGAATCCGCGCTCGAGCTCGAACTTCTCGACAGCGTCGATGAGGCCGAACATGCCGTAGGAGACGAGGTCTGCCAGTTCGACAGTCTCCGGCAGGCGGCCGATCATGCGGGAAGCGACGTGGGTGACAAGAGGCGCATAGTGCGTGATGAGCCGGTCCCGCGCTTGGCGGCGCTGCGCTTCATCACCGTCGGTGAACAGTCGCCAGTCGGCCTGGACACGGTCGTTCCGTGTCACACCGGGCGTGTCGAGTTCATCGAGATACATGGTTTCCTCTCCTCATGCCCGCGGGTGTGCGAGCGCGTACGCAGAGCGCAGACGATCAGCCGAGACGTGGGTGTACCGCTGAGTAGTGGCGAGTGATGCGTGGCCGAGCACTTCTTGGACCGACCGCAGATCGGATCCGCCTTGGAGCAGGTGCGTTGCGGCCGTATGGCGAAGTCCGTGCGGGGCGAGGTCTGGGACGCCCGCAAGTTCGGCAAGGTCGTGGATGACGGCGCGCACCTGACGTTGGTCGATGCGATTGCCGCGGGCGCCCACAAACAGCGCGGGCGTTGCGGGATTGAGGTGGGTGCGACCGCGCGTGAGCCAGGCATCGAGAGCCCGCATTGCGGGCTTTCCGCATGGGACGACCCGTTCCTTGTTTCCCTTGCCGAGCACGCGCACGGTGCGTTCAGCGAAGTCGACGTCGTCGATATCGACGCCGGTGAGCTCGCCGACACGTATTCCGGTTGCGTACAGCAGTTCTGCGATCGCCCAGTCCCGGATGTCGAGTGGCTCTCCGCTGTCTGCACGCATCATCGCGGTGTCGAGGAGCGCGCGCGCCTCATCGACCGCGAGCGCGTTGGGGATGGTCTGGGCTGGACGGGCGGATGCAAGACGCAGCGCGGGGTTGTCCTCGGTCACGCCTTCTCGCTGAGCCCACGCAAAGAAGGCGCGCACTGCCGCCCCACGGCGAGCAAGGGTCGAGCGACTCAGTCCCGCCGCCGCTTGTGTGGCGAGCCATGCGCGCAGGTCGGTGAGAGTGACATCGCCCCACGTGGAATCGTCGTCAAGTTCAAGGAAGTCAGCGAGAGCACGAATGTCGGCGATGTATGCGCGCACCGTGTGCTCTGAGGCGCCGCGGCCATGACGCATGGCAACGGCGTATCGCTCGAGCACCTCATGCGACGTCGACATGTGGCCACTGTGGCATCGTCACAGCAGTCAAAGCAACCCCGTTGATCACATTTGTAACATCAGCCACACTCTCGACGCACGATATTTCCTATTTTGTCCCTTTTTTGGGCGCTATCAGCGCCTTTCTCCAGCCCCCATGGTGCGCTTCGAGGAGTCCCCGCGCGGCCAGGGCCCCCGCGGCGACCCTCGTCGACTGGCGATCGAGACCAGCCCGGCGTGCAAGCGCCTCAACATCGCATCCTCTTGAGGAGGCCGCATCGAACACCGCCCGCTGATGCGAGTCATCAAAGTCGAAGACGCCCTGCTTGTCCTTGCCCGCCGCGTGGGGCACGGGCGCATGCTGAGCCCACTCCGGCGTCGAGACCATCAGCTCCACCGCGTCTGCCGCGCATCCGATGAGCACAGCCGCGCCGTCGCGAATCAGGTCGTGACAACCAGTGGACGATGCTGACGTGACGGCTCCCGGAACCGCGCCCACCGGTCGCAGGAGCTCGGCCGCATGCCTCGCCGTGCTCAAGGCTCCCGAGCGAGCCGCCGCCTCGACCACGACCGTGGCACCGGCGGCGGCGATGAGGCGATTGCGGCTGAGGAAGCGTGACCTGTGGGGTGCGAAGCCCGGAGGCACCTCGCTCACAACTGCTCCGTCACGGATGAGGTCCGTCAACGCGGGGGCGTTCGCTGTTGGGTACAAGCGATCGATGCCGCCCGCCATCACCGCAACCGACCGTGCTCCCATCGCCAACGCGGCTCGATGCGCGGCGATATCGATCCCGAAGGCGCCGCCTGAGATCACCGTGCCACCAGCCCCTGCGACCGCTTGAGCGACCTCGGCCGCCATATGCGCGCCATACGATGTGGCAGCCCGCGAGCCCACGACCGCCGTGGATCGCGCCCACAGCACGTCGAGGCGCGCCTCACCTCTCACAAAGAGCGCAAACGGTGTGACCGTCCCCAGGTCATTCACGGCGCGAGGCCACTCGTCGTCGTGTCGGACGATGACACGGGCCCCAACCGAGCGCGCGCGTGATTCATGTGGCCCATCGGCGAGGTCCCAGCGCCTGCTCCACCGATCGATCGCGGTGAGGAGAAGGCGCCGATAGCGGCTGTCGAGTTCAGGTGCGAGCGCGTGGACGGCGCGCTCCGGCTGAACCATCGCGCTCTTCAGCCAGTGAAGAGCCTCCATGGCGCCGAGCTGATCGACCACGGCGCCCGCCACCGCATCCCCCGGCTCAGCGATGGCGCTCCAGGCGATGAGCGCCTGCCTCTGCCCTGGTTTCACACCGCACCGTCCCGTGCCCGCAGCAGCATCGCTGAACTCACATGAGCAGGTGTGGGCCGGTCGGTGCCTTCAAGGTCCGCGAGAGTCCACGCGACGCGCAGGACCCGATCCACTCCCCGTGCCGAGAGCCGGCCAGCATCAAGCGCAACGAGCGCGATGGCGGCCGCATCGGGCGGAGTCGAGGCTCGCACCCACGACGACGGCGCGCTCGCCGTCATGGTCCACGGCACGTCGGCAAAGCGCGCACTCGCCCGCTCGCGCGCGGCTTTCACCCGTGCGGCGACTGCTGCTGTCGACTCGCCATCGGGTTCGGCACCGCGGCGCACCGGCATCACGTCCACATGAAGATCAATGCGGTCAAGGAGCGGACCTCCCAGCCTGCCGAAATACCGCCGCCGCTGAACAGCGGAGCAGCTGCAGCCGTCGCCCCTCCCATAGAACTTTCCGCATGGGCAGGGGTTGGCGGCGAGCACGAGTTGAAAGCGCGCGGGGTAACGCGTGGCGCCGTAGGCGCGGTGCAAGACGATCTCACCGCTTTCGAGAGGCTGACGCAGGGTCTGCAGGACAGCGGCTGGAAACTCCGGTGCCTCATCGAGGAACAACACCCCTGCGTGGGCACGCGACACGGCACCGGGGCGCGCCAGACGTGCCCCACCGCCCACGATCGACGCTGCTGAGGCTGAATGGTGCGGCGCCTCGAAAGGAGGCCGCACAAGAAGCCCGCGCGCCGCGTCGAGCGTGCCTGCCACCGAATGAACCGATGTCGCCGCAAGAGCGTCGGCCGGTGCGAGATCAGGAAGGATCCCGGGAAGTCTCGAGGCAAGCATCGTCTTGCCCGCACCTGGCGGGCCGACCATCAAGAGGTGATGCCCGCCCGCGGCAGCGACCTCGAGCGCCCAGCGAGCCTCATGCTGGCCGCGCACATCCGCCAGGTCCGGCGCCGACTGCGTGACAGCGTCCGGCAGTCCGGCCGCGCCCGATCGGCGCGGACGCGACGCCGGGCGCGCATCGGTGTTGCCGTAAAGCGCGGCCACCTCCGCGAGAGACTCGGCGGCGACGACGTCCGCACCCGGCACCAGCCGCGCCTCTTCCTCGTTCGCACGCGGCACCACGACGCGCTTGTGCCCTGCTTCCACGGCGGACGCGACCGCAGGGAGGATGCCCCGCACCGGTCTCAGCTGACCGTCGAGACCCAACTCACCCAAGTGGATCGCATGTGCTGGCGCACTGGCCTCGATCATCCCGGCGCCCGCCAGCACTGACACGGCAATCGCGAGGTCCGTCACCGACCCTGATTTCGGCAATGACGCCGGAGAGAGGTTCACCGTGATGCGGCGCTGCGGCCACGTGAGGCCCGACGACGACACCGCGGCACGCACGCGGTCTCGCGCCTCGTTGAGCGACGTGTCCGGCAAGCCCACCAAGGTGAAGGCAGGCAAAGATGAGGCGAGATGAGACTCGACGTCGATGACATGCCCAGCCACCCCCGTCAGCACCACGGACAGCGTGCGCCCGATCATGCAACGGCCTTCACATGCTCGAGTTGGGCACGTCCCGCACGCGGAAGCGTCACCGCGACGACGTCGACGCGCACAGCGGCAAACCCGCCGCCGTGCTCCGCGAGCCAACTCCCAGCGAGCCGGCGCAAACGAAGCAGTTTGCGGCGCGTCACCGCCTCGATCGCACCGCCGAACGCGTCACTTCGACGCGTCTTCACCTCAACGAAGACGAGGCAGTCACCGTCGATCGCGACGATGTCGATCTCGCCGCGTTCGCAACGCCAGTTCCGGTCGACAACCGTCCAGCCCTGGTCAGCCAGAGAGCGCGCGACCAAACGCTCGCCATATGCACCGACCACGTCCTTCACCGCCATGTGACACCTCCACGACGTCACTGTGGTGGCTGGGGCTGCGTCGCGCGGTCGGGCGCGGACCTAGCTGTGGATGCGCGGCGCAGGACGACGCTGGGGACACCGCCTCAGGGGAACGAGAGCCCGCGATGCCGACGGCTTCACAGGAAAAGCGCCGGGTCTCAGAAAAGCGGCGCGCACCGATCAACGCCCGCGCAGCTGGCGCAGATCCGGAATCGCGTCCTCGGTGACGAGCTCCTCAATGTTGACGTCACGGAAGGTGACGACGCGCACGCTCTTCACGAGGCGAGCAGAGCGGTACACATCCCACACCCAAGCGTCGACCATCGACACCTCGAAGTAGATGTCAGTGCCGCTTGAGCGAACCTGCAGGTCGACCTTGTTGCACAGATAGAACCGGCGCTCCGTCTCGACGACGTATCGGAAGAGCCCCACCACATCGCGGTACTCGCGATACAGCGCCAGCTCCGCCTCGGTCTCGTAGTTCTCCAGGTCTTCGCTGCTCACCCCACCATCATGACCGATATCTGGCCGAGCAGTGGCCGGGGCGCGCTAGACGGCAACGGCGGGGAGCCGCCACGACACCCGATGGAGCGGGCTCGGGCCGAGTTCACGCAACGCGGCAAGGTGTCCGTGGGCGCCATAGCCCTTGTTCGCGGCCCAGCCATAAGCCGGGTGATCGTCATGAGCCGCCCGCATCAGCGCATCGCGCTCAACCTTCGCAAGCACAGACGCCGCCGCGATCGATACGCACGTGTCATCGCCCTTCACCACCATCGTGACGGGAGGCACAGCGACCGTCTCGTCGGCGTCGGCCGAGAAGAGATCGGGCGCAGGCGCGGAGAGCCAATCATGCGAGCCGTCGAGAAGCACGGCGTCGGCCACCACTCCCGTCCGGCCGACGGCGCCGAGCGCGCGCAAGCCCGCGAGGCGCAGCGCCGCGACGATTCCGAGTTCGTCGATCTCTTGAGGTGACGCATGGCCCACCGCGTGAGCAAGAGTGAAAGAGCGGATCGCGGGGATGAGGCGCTCGCGCACTGCGGCCGAGAGGCGTTTTGAATCGGCGAGACCTTCTGGCCACGCATCGCAGCGGGACACGGCAGCGACGCCGACGCTCACAGGACCAGCCAGTGCGCCTCGCCCGACCTCGTCGACACCGATGACGACGCGCGCACCCGCATCCCACAGCGTCGTCTCGACGTCGAGGGAGACCATTGCAACAACCCCAGATCTTGTGCCTAGAACGTGTTCCAGTGGCTCAGCGGCCACACCGTCACAAACACGGTACCGACGACAGCGCTCTCGGGGATGGTGCCACCGCCGGGGTCGCCGATATGCGCACGCGAATCGGCGGAGTTCGAGCGGTTGTCGCCAAGCACCCAGAGGCGACCTTCTGGCACCTCGACCGACCACGGGTGCGGGCAGCTGTAGGTGCCGGGCTTGATGTAGTCCTCTTCGAGCGGGACGCCGTTGACGGTCACGATCCCAATGGCCGGATCACACGCAACCGTGTCACCCGGCAGGCCGATGACCCGCTTCACCAAGTGTTCGCCTGCGTCTTGCGGCAACAGCCCCACGAACGTGGCGACGTCTTCCCACACCTTGGTGATGCCGGTCTTCTCGGGCTCGTGAGAAGGCGCCAGCCAACCACCCGGGTCCTTGAAGACGATGATGTCGCCGCGGCGCAGATCCAACGGTCCCGGACGCCACAGCGACACAAGGATGCGGTCATTGACCTCAAGGGTGTTCTCCATCGAACCCGTCGGAATCCAGAAGGACTGGAAGACGAACGTCTTGAGGATGAGCGACAGGACAAGCGCGGAGCCCACGACGATGAGGAGCTCCCGGGCCCACAACCACAAACGACGGCTGGCGGAGGGCGCAGGGCCGTCCACCACGCCGTCGCGTGCGGGGGTGGTGATGATCAGCTTTCGCGCTTCTCGCGGATACGTGCCGCCTTGCCGCGGAGGTTGCGCAGGTAGTACAGCTTTGCGCGGCGCACGTCACCGCGGCGCTCGACCTCGATCTTCTCGACGGTCGGGGTGTGAAGCGGGAAGGTGCGCTCGACGCCAACACCGAACGAAATCTTGCGGACCGTGTAGGTCTCGCC
>CAZRHL010000079.1:0-8058 GCA_964600005.1 uncultured Demequinaceae bacterium | reverse complement strand
CCACCGAGACGACCTCGTTCGGGTGGTCGATGTGCTTCCACGACAGCTCGGACACGTGCACGAGGCCGTCCACGCCGCCAAGGTCCACGAACGCACCGAAGTTGACGATCGACGAGACGACACCCTTGCGCACCTGACCGGGAGCAAGTGCCGTCAGGAACGAGGAGCGCACCTCGGACTGGGTCTGCTCAAGGAAGGCACGACGCGACAGCACCACGTTGTTGCGGTTCTTGTCGAGCTCGATGATCTTCGCTTCGATCTGCTGGCCGATGTACGGGCCGAGGTCGCGGACGCGACGCATCTCCACGAGCGATGCCGGGAGGAAGCCGCGCAGACCGATGTCGACGATGAGGCCACCCTTGACGACCTCGATCACGGTGCCGGAGACAACACCGTCTTCGTCCTTGATCTTCTCGATCGAGCCCCAGGCGCGCTCGTACTGCGCACGCTTCTTGGACAGGATGAGGCGGCCTTCCTTGTCCTCCTTGGTGAGGACGAGGGCTTCCACCGTGTCACCCACATTGACGACATCGTCAGGGTCAGCGTCGTGACGGATCGACAGCTCGCGGGCAGGGATCACGCCCTCGGTCTTGTAACCGATGTCGAGGAGAACCTCGTCACGGTCGACCTTGACGATGGTGCCTTCGACGAGGTCACCGTCGTCGAAGTTCTTGATGGTGGCGTCAACAGCGGCGAGGAAGTCTTCGCTCGAGCCGATGTCGTTGACGGCGATAGGGGTGGACTCGGGGGTGGATACGGACATAGAGGGAGTAACTCCGGTGGATGAATGAATAAGTGGATTTTGTGCAGGCAGGCGCGATAGGCGCACCAGACCACCGGAAAGACTACCCCCGGCTGTCCAACCGGCACAAACGGAACAGGCGTCCCGTCACCACATCGTTATGTTGGGAAATCCCTCGTCAGAGGCCCCATGCCGCCTTGAGCAACGAATTCGGCACCCACTTCGTCTTTCCGGACATCACCGAGAAGTCCTGCAGCACGATGTCTTCGCCGTTGAGTGCGGTGAACTTGTGCGACTCCCCCGCCATGACGGCATCGATCGCGGCGATGCCGAAGCGCGTGGCAAGGAGGCGGTCAGCCGCAGTCGGGATGCCGCCTCGCTGGACGTAGCCGAGCACAGTGAGCCGGGTCGAGAAGCCGGTCAGCTGCTCAATGTGCTTCGTCACCTCGGAGCCGATGCTGCCGGCGATCGGGTTGCCACGGTCATCGAGAGTCGCGCCGCCGTTCCACAGCGTGCCTTCGGCGGGCACGGCACCTTCAGCGACGGCGACAATCGAGAAGTTCTTGTAGCGGTGACGGTGCTTGATCTTCTTTGCGATGACCTCGATGTCAAACGGGTCCTCTGGGGCAAGGATGATGTCGGCGCCACCGGCCATACCAGCGGTGACGGCGATCCAACCGGAGTGGCGGCCCATCAGTTCGACGACCATGACGCGGTTGTGAGATTCAGCGGTCGAATGCAGCCGGTCAATCGCCTCCGTGGCGACCGTGACAGCGGTGTCGAATCCGATCGAGACATCGGTTCCGACAACGTCGTTGTCGATCGTCTTCGGAATGCCGATGACCGGAACTCCCGTGGCCGTCGACACCTTTCCAGCCGCCTTGAGCGTCCCATCGCCGCCGATGCAGATGATCGCGTCGAGGTTCTCGTTGGCGAAGGTGTCCTTGACTGCTTCCATACCGCCGTCAACCTTGTGCGGGTGGCAACGCGCGGTTCCAAGAATGGTGCCGCCGTCGACAAGGATGCCGGAGACGTCGTCACGCGTGAGCGGGCGGGCGTCGCCATCGATGACGCCCTGCCATCCGTTGCGGAAGCCGACAATCGAGCAGCCGTGTTCTGCGGTACCCCGCTTCACCACCGCACGGATTGCCGCGTTGAGTCCGGGACAGTCGCCACCACCAGTGAGGATTCCAACTCGCATGCGCTCACCCTAACGGGTGTCAGTGGCCTGCCACGCGCCAATTGGTCCCGCGTCCCACATTGACGTCGAGTGGTACAGACAGGTCGCCTGCGGCCGCCATTTCTTCGCGCAGAATCGTCTCGACAGCGTCCTCTTCACCAGCCGCCGCCTCAATGACGAGTTCGTCATGCACCTGCAGGATCTGACGCGACCGCAAGCCCTCTTGCTCAATGCGCGCGTCAACCGCGAGCATCGCCCTCTTGATGAGATCGGCAGCGCTTCCCTGGATGGGCGCGTTGAGCGCCATCCGCTCCGCCATCTCGCGGCGTTGGCGGTTTGTCGACGCGAGGTCAGGAAGATAGCGCCTGCGCCCGAAGATCGTGGCGGTGTAACCATCCTTCGTTGCTTGGCGCACGACGCTGTTGAGGTAGTCGCGCACCGCGCCGAAGCGAGCGAAATAGTCATCCATCAGGGCTTGAGCAGCACCGACAGACAAGCCAAGTTGGCGCGAAAGCCCAAAGGAGGAAAGTCCGTAGGCCAAGCCATATGACATCGCCTTCACCTGGGCGCGCATCTCACCAGACACATCCTCAGGTGCGACGCCAAAGACTCGTGAACCGACAAAACGGTGCAGGTCCTCACCCGCAGCGAATGCGGCGATCAGCGCCTCATCACCACTGAGGTGCGCCATGATGCGCATCTCGATCTGGCTGTAGTCAGCGGTGACAAGCGTGGCGTAGTCGGGGCCGACGACGAAGGCTTCGCGAATCCGATGGCCCTCCTCCGTGCGGATCGGTATGTTCTGCAGGTTTGGGTCCTTGGAGCTGAGCCGTCCAGTCGCCGCGACAACCTGCGAGAAGGTCGTGTGGATGCGCCCGTCACTTGCCACCGCATCGCGCAGAGTCTGGATGATCTGTGCAAGCTTTGTCGCGTCACGGTGGGCAAGCAGCGCCTCAAGGAACGGGTGGGGCTGCTTTTCGAAGAGTTCGACGAGCGATGCGGCATCAGTCGAGTAGCCGGTCTTGATTCGCTTCGTCTTCGGCATCCCCAGCTGCTCGAAGAGCACGTCCTGCAGCTGCTTGGGCGAGCCAAGATTGACCTGCACTCCGCCGATGGAGTCATACGCCGCGCTCGCTGCCCTGTCGACGCGTTCGATTGCGGCGTCGTACAGCTCGGTGAGGCGGGTCGTGTCGACCGCGACGCCCACACGTTCCATGTCGAACAGTGTCGACACAAGGGGGATCTCCATCTGGCGGTACAGATCCGTCATCTGGCGTTCGTCGATCTCCCCGGCCATGTGCGTGGCGAGTTGGGTCACCGTGTGCGCAGCACGCGCCAGCCCTTCGAGTTCCGAACGACCGAGACCAAGGTCAAGCTGGCCCTCCGCCGCATGGGGTGGCCGGATCGCAAGGAAGCGTTCCGCCACATCGTCAAGATCGAGACGCCCCTGCGCAGGGTTGACGAGGTAGGCGCCAAGTTGGGTGTCTTCAACGAGGCCCGCAACGGTGAATCCTCGGTCGGCAAGTGCGTGAAGAACGTCCTTCGCGCCGTGCATCGCCTTCGCAACCGTCGGCTCCCCCAGCCAGCGTGCAAGGCTCTGCTCCTGCGCCGCGGTGAGCGAAGCGAGGTCAACCGCCCACGCCTCGTCGCCAGCGGCCACGCCGAGCGCCCACGCGTCACGGCCAGGCACACACAGAGCGACAGGGCCGGGCAAAGCGACAATCTCCTCAACCGTCGCCGGCACGTGAAGCGTCACCTCGGCCGCCTCGTCGGCCACCGCGTCGGCCTCAGGAGCGTCGGCTGCGAAAGCCAAGAGGCGCGCCCGCAACCCACGGAACTGCAGAGCGTCGCACACCTGATGAATTGCGGCGGCGTCGCCCCCATGCAGGCGCATGTCCTCCAGCGGCACGCTCACCTCGAGGTCCGTCAGCAAGTGGTTGATCTCCCGGTTGAGGCGCACCTGGTCGAGGTGTTGTCGCAGGCTCTCACCAGCCTTGCCGGGCACATCGGCGGCGGCGGCGAGGATGCCCTCGAGTCCGCCATACGTATTGATCCACTTGGCGGCGGTCTTCGGTCCGACGCCGGGAACACCTGGAAGGTTGTCGCTCGTTTCGCCGACGAGGGCCGCGAGGTCCGGGTACTGGGAAGGAGTCACGCCGTACTTCTCCGCCACCGCAGCGGGCGTGAACTCGACCAGGTCGCTCACACCCTTTCGCGGGTAGAGCAAGGTGACATCGTCGGTGACCAGCTGGATCGTGTCGCGGTCGCCAGAGACGACTAGCACCTCCATGCCCGCTTCTCGTCCCATCCGTGCATAGGTGGCGAGCAAGTCATCGGCCTCATACCGCTCCTTGTCCACGGCAGCCACGTTGAGGGCCGCGAGGACCTCCCGCATCAGCGGTACCTGCGGCTCGAACTCTGGCGGTGTCGCGTCACGGGTGCCCTTGTAGCTTGGCAGGCGCTCGGTGCGGAAGGTGCCACCGGGCAGATCGAAAGCAACCGCCACGTGCGTCGGCTGCCGATCGGCCAGCAAGGAGGCGAGCATCGACGTGAAGCCGTACACCGCGTTGGTGGGCGCCCCCGTTGACGTCGCGAAATTCTCGACTGGTAGCGCAAAGAACGCGCGGAATGCCATCGAAAGTCCATCGACAAGTAGCAGTTTGTCCTTGGCTGATCCGCTCACAGATGCCAACCTATCCCCTATGACTGACAGCGACGGGGCCAATATCGACGTGAAGAGCGCCCTCATCGAGCGCTTGGGCATCAGGATTCTCCAGATCAGCCCCGATCGTTGTCGAGGAACGATGCCCGTCGAAGGCAACACCCAACTTTTCGGCGTTCTCCACGGTGGAGCATCCGCTGCGCTCGCGGAGACGGTAGGGTCACTCGCGGCAATGGCGCACGCGGGCGACGATCGAATCGCTGTGGGTGTTGATTTGTCGATCACGCATCACGCCGCAGTCGAGAGCGGCCTCATCACAGCTGAGGCCGTGGCGCTCCATCTAGGTCGCAGTGTCGCCACCTATGACATTGCACTGTTCGACGACTCGGGCCGACGCAACGCATCGGCTCGTCTGACCTGTTACCTCAGGAACGTTTCCGCCACACACAACCGAAACAATTCGGGTCTAGATTGAGCCGCACCCGACCCTGGAGGATGACTGTGAGAACAGCCCTCGACACCCGTGCCCTCGTCCGCGCAGGTGTGATCCTCGTCGTCACGGCGCTCGCCTTCACGCTGTATTCAGCGTGGTCGGCTGCCCAGCCCGACGCCGCCGATCGCACCTTCACCGTGGCTGAGGCCAGCACAGGTTTCGTACCGATGACTGACGATGGCGCGCCCGCAGACGATGCCGTGGACGATCCCGCCCTCATCGACGACGGCGACGAGATCGGCGTGCCGGTCGCGAGCTCACGGGCGACGAACCAGCTGGCGCAGAGCATCGTCAACGGTCTCGCGTTCGGCTTGTTGCTCGCGCTCGCGTCGGTGGGCCTCTCCCTCATCTACGGCACGACGGGTCTGAGCAACTTCGCCCATGGCGAGCAGGTGTCTCTCGGCGCGCTCCTCACCTATTTCTTTGCGACCCAAGAGATGGTGTCGCTGCCGCTCCTGCCGTGGGAGTTCAACTTCGGGTTCCCTCTCGTGGTGTCCGCGATCCTCGCCGTGATCTTGGCCGCTGGTTTCGGCTGGCTCCAGGACCGCTTCCTCTGGAAGCCGCTGCGCAAGCGTCGAGTTGGCATCACTCAGCAGATGATCGTGTCGATCGGCCTCGCGCTCGCCTTGGTCAACCTGTTGCAGTGGTGGATCGGCGGCCGCAAGGTCCGCCTCAGCATCGCAATCGACAAGCGGCATCAGGTGGGTCCATTCCAGATTGGCAATCAGACGCTCATTTCGATCGCCATTGCGATCGCGTGCATCCTGGCCGTTTCCGCATTCCTCCTGTACACCCGCCTCGGCCGCGCCACCCGCGCTGTGTCGGACAACCCCTCGCTCGCCGCTGCGTCGGGCATCAAGGTGGACGGCATCGTCCGGCTCGTGTGGGTCCTCGCCGCGGCACTCGCTGCGGTGGGCGGCATCCTGCTCGCACTCTACGAGCAAGGCTCCTCCTTCGATGCAGGCTCCCGAATGCTCTTGCTCATGTTCGCCGCGGTCACCCTTGGTGGCCTCGGCCAGCCGTTCGGGGCTCTTGTCGGGTCGATCGTCATCGGGCTCGTATCCGAGGTGTCCACCGTGTGGTTGCCGCCGGACCTCAAGTACGCCAGCGCGCTCGGCATCCTCATCGTGGTGCTGCTGTTCAGACCTCAAGGCATTCTTGGACGAGCGGAAAGGGTGGGATAGCCCATGGACTTCTCCGACCTCCTCATCGACGCTGGGCGCGAGATGTTCGCGCCCACGACGGCGGCCTTCGCCCTCGCGGCGATCGGACTGAACTTCCACTTTGGAATGACTGGTCTGCTCAACATGGGCCACGCCGGCTTCATGCTCCTCGGCATGTACGGCTATGCGATCACCATCCGTGAGATCGACGCCAATGACGGCATGTTCCTGGGAATCGAAATGGCGGCAGGCGCACAGATCGCGCTGGGCGTGCTGGTCGCGATACTCGTCGCCATCGCCTTCGGACTCCTCTTGGGGTGGCCGACGCTGAAGCTCCGAGGCGACTACCTCGCCATCGTCACCATCGCCGCCGCCGAGATGGTGCGCTTCGTCGGTCGCTCTCAGTCCCTGAAGAGCTTGACCGGCGCCTCAACCGGCATCCGCGGAAAGGACTACAAGCGTCCTTTCGAGTCGCTGTCGCCATTCCCTGACCGGCAGATCGAGCTCGGTCCGTTCACACTCCACGGCTCACAGTCCACCTCGTGGTGGCTCGTGCTCGTTGCGTGGTCGGCCGTGTTCTTGGCAGCGCTGTTGTTCTGGCGCTTGGCACGCTCCCCCTGGGGCCGTGTGCTCAAGGGCATCCGTGAAGACGAGGACGCCGTCCGCTCGCTTGGAAAGAACGTCTACGCCTACAAGATGCAGGCTCTCGTGCTCGGCGGCGTGATCGGCGCTCTTGGCGGCGTCCTGTGGTCGTTCGGAAACTCTGTTGCGCCCGACTCGATGGGCCGTCCCACCACGTTCTGGATTTGGACGCTCCTTCTCCTCGGCGGCGCCGCGACCGTCTTCGGACCGATCCTCGGCTCGATCCTGTTCTGGACGTCGCTGTTGGTGGTCCGCGCACTCGCCAATGGCCTCATCCCCGACACTGTCCTTCACCCCACCGAGCTTGAGCCGTTCTCGCTCGTGCTCGTGGGCGTCACGCTCATGTTGCTGGTGATCTTCAGACCACAAGGCATTCTCGGAGACAGAAGGGAGTTGGCGATCAATGACCGCTAACGCATCCTCAGACGCCTTTGCCGATGTGCCGGAGATCCCTGGCGCGCCAAAGAAGGACCCGGTGATCGTCGCGCACGGCGTGAAGCGCGTCTTCGGTGGCCTGACGGCCGTCGACGTGGAACACCTCGAGGTCCAACGTCACGCAATCACGGCCCTCATCGGTCCTAATGGCGCCGGAAAGTCAACGTTCTTCAACCTCCTCACCGGCTTCGATCGGGCGAACCAAGGTCAATGGTCATTCAACGGCGTATCGCTGCAGAGCCACTCCCCTGCTCGCGTCGCACGGGCCGGAATGGTGCGCACCTTCCAGTTGACCAAGGCGCTCTCACGCATGCGCGTGATGGACAACATGATGCTCGGCGCGACCGGACAGCGCGGGGAGAACTTCTTTGCCGCTTTGGTGCCGCCGCTGTGGCGCAGCCGTGAAGAAGAGATCATCGAGAAGGCGGAGGAGCTCCTCAAACGCTTCAAGCTGTACGAGAAGCGCAACGACTTCGCCGGAGAGCTTTCCGGAGGTCAGCGCAAACTGCTTGAGATGGCGCGCGCACTCATGTCCGATCCCGAGATCGTCATGCTTGACGAACCGATGGCGGGCGTGAACCCGGCGCTCACCGAGTCATTGCTTGAACACATCGTCCAACTGCGCGAGGACGGCGTCACCATCTTGTTCGTCGAACACGACATGCACATGGTGCGCCGCATCTCCGACTGGGTTGTCGTCATGGCGGAGGGTCGCATCATCGCTGAGGGTCCACCGGACAC